>NZ_ATUZ01000019.1 GCF_000420465.1 Desulfovibrio desulfuricans DSM 642
CCTGGGCTTTTGAACACGGCGTGCAGATAGAGTTCACTCGTCCAGGGAAGCCCACAGATAATGGACACATTGAAAGCTTTAACGGAAAATTCCGAGATGAGTGCTTAAATCAGAACGTGTTTCTGTCCCTGCACGATGCCCGCAGAACAGTCGAAGCCTGGCGGCAGGATTACAACCAGCGGCGACCGCACAGTTCCTTAGGCTGGCTGACACCGGAAGAATTTCGGGCAAAGAATATAACCTGCAACCCATTGGGAACCACTAACTTACAAGTGGTATACGCAGTGGGGTAAGGTCATAAGAAACGGGATGAGCGCAAGAGATTTTGAGCGACAAACATATATCCCCTGGTATGAGCATTTGGTTACAGAACAAAAGAAGGCTCTTCTTGCTGCCAGTGCTGATTTTGACAGTGGCGGCAAGCACGAGGCATTGGGCAAAGAAGCCATGCGGGGACTTATTGTGCCGCCATTGGCTCTATTGTTCTCTTTACTCGGCATCATTGTGCATGTCTGCAAAACAGGCTTTTACTCCTTACGAATCCTGATTCCCTGGCTGTCATTGGCTATATTCGTTAATGTTGTTTTGTTTGGCACACTGATAGCGACTCCCCTGTTTTTGTCCAACCCCATTAGCCGAACTGCGGTATTTGGCCGCATTGAAAGCAGGATAATTACAGATAATCCCTATACGGCAAAAGTGCTGCGCTGGATTATTGAGGGGCAGACGTACATCTACCCGGTAAATAACTGGATCAGAATACATATGCTGCGCGGGGCAACATTTGGAACAAATGAGAATTTGAATACTGCACAAATCGTTGCTGCTCCATTTGTAAATAAATCCTGACTGTAGTTATTTGTCAGTATTATCATTTTGATTATTTTTCTCCATAGTTGCCATTTCATCATCCAGTCGGGCAAAGCCTGCAAGAGCGCGGCTCAGGTTCCTGTCCTTAAGAAATTCTCGAGCGGCAGAGATAAGGCGTTCTCTGTGTTCAGGGGCGGCGTTTCGGTATCTGCTTTCAACCATAATGCCCCAGGCAATAAGTTGCCCGGTACGCTCCTTGCGGGCCTCTTTGCTCAGCGCTGCTGCCTTTTGAGCCAGCTTCTGCTTTTGGCGTTGCAGGCTGAGCATTTTTTCCGCAAGAGTTTTGCGAAGCGCCCCGGAGGGCGCAGGGCTGTTGGAAACTGTCTGATTGTCTTTATTCATAGGAATCTCCTGTGTATTTGTTGGTTGCGTCGCTACGTCGGTTCAAAATCGGTTGCAGCGCTGTCAGGGGTGCTTGATGCGTCCTCCGGGTAATCCGATCCTGATGGTTCCGGGGCATCAAGATTTATCCGAATCACACCATTGTGCTCTGCCCGTTGGGGCGGTTCAGGATTCTCCAAACTCATTCTATGTATGCCGGGGCTGTGTAAGGGCAGAATCCGGCGCGCACCTTGCTCATCCGTAGTTTTTGTTGTGCTGGGCCGGGCAAGCCATTGTTCCATGAACCGGGCGTCCAGCCTGTCAGTAGCCTCAAAAATTTCACGGACCACGAAGCCGCATTCAACACAGACATTTAGACAGGACGCCTTGAGTTGTTTGAGGCGTGTTTTATTCAGGTAGTCCTGAATATACTGAATGTTGCTGCGATCAACAGCCGCCAGAATTTCCTGTTGAATATTATGGCTGACCGAAATGATGCTCGCGGTTTTTTCAGCAAGGGCACTTAAGCGCGATGAAGGATGGGGTGTGGAGATCAAGTGCGTCTGATGGATGGCCTGCGCGTTGATTCTATCCACAGCATGAAGAATTTCCCTGATAACAGATCCGCATTCCACCAAGACTTCAGTGCTGCGCTTCTTAAGAAGCTGCACTTGGTGCTGGCGAATGCTGTGTTCAAGGCAGCGCAAGTTTGCTGCCTCAACCAGGGCATGAATATCCGCTTGGATTTCCCCAGAGGCCCTGACACAACGTTGTGTCAGAGCCTCCAGGGCCGCTAGTCGTCCTGTTTTGGTTGTAGGGGCTGCAGAAGCCGGACATCCGTCTTCAACTGCGCATGGTCTTGCTCCAGTGCTTCCAGACGTGCCACCAGATTCTGCACCGAATGAGATGGCGGAACTGCTCCCTTGCCCATATTTTGTAGTTGAGCTTCTACCTCCAATAATTCCTTGTGAACCAAATCCATCATTGCCAAGGCCTGCCCCCAATCGTTGTCTGATTCGTCCTTCACCAGTTTTTCCAAATAAGTTGCTATGTGTGGTTTCATGTTCGTCAATTCCCGCTGAACAGTTTCTGTCACTTTCGCTTCCCAAATATCTGACATTTTCAATCTCCTTTTGTAGTTGTATGATGCTAGCATTATTGCCCTGAATAGCCCGGTTGAGTATGCCTCGCTCTGTTTCCAAACCACGTCGGGTCATTGTTGTTGCCGCAGACCCCACATGAATTTGTGGCAACAAATCAACTCTCTGGTCTTTGAAGGAGCGGTGATCGATTGTTCCTCCATAAAATTGGAGATACTCGTTGCAGAAATCCGCCCATTTTTCACGAACATGCAGAAGATGTGTTGTCCGCGTTTTCAGGTCGTCGAGCTCTCGCGTTTTTGCGCCCAGCGTCCCCTCCTGCGAATAGCAGCGAGTTGTGAACATGACGTGCAGGTGAGGATTTTCCTGCAGGTCATTTTTGTCCTTTCTGTGCATGCAGCAATCCACTGCCACCTGATATTCCAGAGCAAGCCAGCGGCAAAATTGGGCCGTAAGCTTGAACCGCTCCTCCTTGTTCAGCTCCACAGGAATGGCCATATCCATCTCTCGAGCCAGGGTGGAGTTTTTGCGTTTTTCAGTGTTCTCCGCCAACAGCCACAAGTCTTGTCTGCTGATAGTGGGACAACCCTCAGGCACAAAAATCTCTCGCGCCACTACCCCTTGCTTGCGCCGAAAATCGAACACTCGGCCATCGGCAGCCGTCAGACGAGACGCTGCCCTGTAAGCAGCGGCAGCTACCGCGCTTCTTCCGTCAGCGCGGCTGATGGTCTGCATATGAAGATGATAAATCGCCACAGCCTACCCCTGGCAGTCCTTGTGCATTTCGCATTGGGGGGTCGAGGGGCGCAGCCCCCGCGCACGCAAACCGCGAAGCGTGTTTGCATAAGTGCGCCCTTGCGGGATTTTCATCAGTAAAGAAAATTTGTGGGTACAAAAAAACACTGCACGCCCTCCGTTTAGAAGAACGTACAGTCGCAGTTTTGCTAATGCACCTCTTTATGGCGTAAAGAGTAGTGCGCAAAAAAGATGAGGCCCACAGAAGCATGTATCTGCGGGCCTCACTAGAAAAATGTAGGTATGTTATATGAGCTTCAGGCGGAATGATTTTTCCGGGTCAAGAAGCTTTTTATGCGTCTGCTTGCGCTGTAAGCCCGCTGCCATGTGAAGAATGCTTTCGGCTTCATCAACGATGCCTTTCCATCCATCGCGGCCCACTACCTGTGTTTCATTTCTGATGGCTTTATCAATTCTCACAATGCCATCAAGTTCTTCGGGAAGTGTGAAGGATTGCATTGCCATCCATAAATGAGCCACGGGCTTGAAGGGTGCCCAATAGTTTTTGATCAGATTGTCAGCGGAAGGACAGGAAATATCTGCGCGCTCTTCAAGAGGCTTCATTAGAAGCGCTTGATTTAGGCTTGCCGCTACTGACTCAAGGGTTTTTTCTGTTAACAGGACGCCCTGCAGTATCTGCCCGGTTAGTATTCCCTGCCACGCACGTGACTGTAATGACCCATCACCCTTGCTGGGAAAAGATGCCTGCGTGAGTATATCGCAATAGGTGGAGTGAGTACCAAAAGTCTCTTTAATAACAACATGCATAATCTCTGGGTAATTTTTTGGATCCTGCTGTTCCAGTTCCTTGAGCGCCGTTTTCATGGCCAGAGCCTGATAGCGTAACCGGTGCCCATTCTCGTTCGCGCGCGGAAAAATCATATGGCTATAGATGAAAGAACCGCAGATAATGTCAATACCGCTCCCATAATCATTCTCGTAGAAGTATCTTGGAAATGACACCGTAAGATCTGGCGGTAGCTGTTCCATGCTTGGTCTCTCATAGAAGTTAGTGTGTTACGTGTCACGCAAATGCTTATACTATCCCCGGCGTTGGTAAGATCGAAGCCACTTCAGCCTCTCTTTAGCAGTCTCTTGGAAGCGACAAACAACGGGGTAGCTTGTCCATAAAAAACACCTCTGACCATCATTCAGAATTGTTTGTAACGTAAATATCAATACGGTGGAAATAAGGAACCACCATGTCTGAACATTCTCAAATAAATACCATAGGTAAAGTGCTCACAGCAAGAGAAGTCGCTGCGATCTTCCGCCTTGATGTGCGAACGGTCAGGCGGTATTATACAGCGTTCGGGGGTGTGCGGATTGGGCACGCTCTAAGGTTCCTTGAAAATCGCATATTGGAGATATTCAATGGCAACCTTCACGAGCAAGAAGAAGGGCTCCCCCAAGCGTTGGAAAGGACAGGTCTGGTTTCAGGGCAGAATGGCAGCGGTAAAATGGTTTGGCAGCAGCAAGGCCGACGAGAGGAATGCCATAGCGTGGGAAGTAACCACCAGGAAGCAACTGGAGGAAGAAGCCGCGACTGCGCCGGAAAAAGTGACCCCTTTGGTCTCCGCGCCCCAACGGGTGACGATTCTTGAGTGGGGAACGGCCTACCTTGAAGAATGCCAGCGGCGCAACACCCTGGCGACTTTCAAAGAGAAACGTGACGGCTTTCGGCGGTTCATCCGCTACCTTGAGCAAACCAAGGGACTGTCACCAGATGATACAGTTGAATCCTTCGACAGAAAAAAGGCCCGCAAGTATCTTGCCTGGCAGCATGATCAGCGCGGCCCCAACTGCTCCAACAAAGACCGTAAAATCCTGACCACCGCTTGGAAGTGGGGCGCAGCGTACCTTGACCACTTTCCGCTGGATATGCCGGATTCGTTTCTGGCCTGCCAGCGGTATGCGGAGATACGGGTTCCCCGTTACATTCCGCCGGAAGAGGATTTCTGGAAAGTCTACGAGGCGGCTCCAGAGCGTGAGAAGGCCATGCTGACCTGTTTTCTCAACCTCGCAGCGCGTAAGGGCGAACTGCTCAAGTTGACTTGGCAGGATGTGGATTTTGAGCGCGGCACCGTTGTGCTAACAACGCGCAAAACCCGCACAGGCACGGCAAAACGTGACGAAATGCCCATGAATGAGGACGTGCGCACTACCATGCTCTGGCTGTGGCAATACCGTCAGGGCAAAGGAAACCATGTGTTCACCTGCCCGGTTGAGCCGTACGTCGGGCAACCCTATAAAACGGCAGCTCACGTGATGAAAAGGCTTTGTGCCAAGGCCAAGGTGAAACCATTTGGATTTCATGCCATCAGGCATCTGGCTGCCACCATTCTGGCCCAGGAGGGCAAGAGCCTCTTTGCCATCCAGCACGCCCTGCGACATGAAAAGCAGACAACCACGGACAGGTACCTGCACAGCCTTGGAGCATTCGCGGAAGTTTCGGATGCCCTGAGCGCATTGGCAAGCCGTGGCCCTGCAAGTTGTCACCCCTTTCCTGCCCCTTCCGCGCTTTCACGGAAAAAGGATTCTTTTACAAGTGAAAATGAAGAGAAGCTGGGGGGAGGGGCAAAGGCAGACGTGGTTCGCCGCAATCAGGGGCTGATTTCCGGTAAACTCATCCCAACTGGAACGGAGTAGAGAACATGATTCAGGCTTTCTTATTTGGAAACGAAAAAAGGCTGCACTTAAGTGCAGCCTTTTTCAAAACTAACCCCCAGGGCTAGCTCCCTGTGGGTATCTGGTGAGGTTTTTACTGTAACCTCTTGGAATCAATTGGCGTCCCCAAGGGGATTTGAACCCCTGTCGACGGCGTGAAAGGCCGTTGTCCTGGGCCGGCTAGACGATGGGGACGCGGTGTTGTGGCTGGGCTGCAAGGACTCGAACCTTGATTAACGGAGTCAGAATCCGTCGTCCTGCCAATTGAACGACAGCCCAACGCGAGAAAAGTGTATATGTGAAACTGCCGGGTAGTGTCAACAGAAAATCTGAAAAAAATGTTTTAGCCTGCATTTTTATGCTATGCCTTCCATCTTCAACGAAGTTTTGGGAGGTGGCACCTGTGCAGGCATGTGAATAGAAGGGCGAGGAGGTGGTGCGCTTTTTTAGCTTTGCCCGCTGGCGAAACAGCTCTGGGATCTGGTTACTGATTGTTAAACTTTGGACTTAAGCTTGACAATATCTTGCATAAAGGTATGTTTTTCCACATGCGCCAATGGTCGGCAGACCAGAGAATTGGTGCTGCAAGTATCGGTTTCCAGCTGTTTCCGCGGCAAGACGCCTCATGAAGACTGCTCTGTTCTTTATGGAACAAGGTGGTCTGCGTGGCGTAGGTCCGGCTGGAGTTTGTTTGTTTAGCTTAACCTGTACGGAGGAGTTTGGGTATGGCATCAACAAAAGCCTATAATGAAGACAAAGTAGCCCTGCTTATCGGCTGCTTCATCTTCTTGCTGGCGCTGGGCAAGTTCGCTGGCCTGGATCTGCTGGGCTGGGGCCTCAAAATGGGCATGTGGGTTAACAGCCCGCTTGATTGCTGGAAATCGGCATCCAAAGGCATGTTGCCTGGCGTGGGGGCTCTGATCGCCAGCTATGTGTTCATTGCCGCCGTCATGTCCGTGGGCATCAAGCTCATGAAGGGCAACATCGGCAAGTTCCTTTACGGTTTTACCTGCATTTTCTTCATCGCCATCGCCTGCTACACTGTTGGCGCCAACGCCTACATTGCAGCCAACCCCACGGAAATCGCCAAGCAAGGCATCACCTGGTCGCTTGGTCTGAGCACCGAGGCTGGCCTTATTGTGGCCTTGGTCATGGGTATTCTGCTGGGCAACCTTACGCCCGGTTTTGCTGAATCCCTGCGCGAAGCCTGCCGCCCCGAACTTTTCGTCAAGATCGCCATCGTTATTCTTGGCGCCGAACTTGGCGTGAAGGCCGCCGACGCCGCTGGCTTTGCCGGTCACGTTATTTTCCGAGGCCTGTGCGCCATTGTTGAAGCCTATTTGCTGTACTGGTCCGTTGTTTACTACGTGGCTCGTAAGTACTTCAAGTTCAACAAGGAATGGGCCGCCCCCCTTGCTTCGGGCATTTCCATCTGCGGCGTCTCGGCGGCCATTGCCACCGGCGGCGCTATCCGCGCCCGGCCTGTGGTGCCGATCATGGTTTCCTCGCTGGTCGTGGTGTTCACCTGCATCGAAATGCTGATTCTGCCTTTCATCGCGCAGCACTTCCTGTACACCGAACCCATGGTGGCCGGTGGCTGGATGGGCCTCGCCGTTAAGTCTGACGGCGGCGCTATCGCCAGCGGTGCCATCACTGAATCCCTGATTCTTTCCAAGATGGCTGGCCTTGGCACCAAGTGGGAGCCAGGCTGGATCGTGATGGTTACCACTACCGTCAAGATATTCATCGACATGTTCATCGGCGTTTGGGCCCTGGTCCTCGCCTATATCTGGACTGCCAAGTTCGACAAAACCCGTGGCGAGCGCACCATGACCTGGAGCGACGTTATGGATCGTTTCCCCCGCTTCGTGCTGGGTTACCTTGGCACCTTCCTGATCCTGTTGTTCTTCTGCCTGTCTTCGCCTGAACTGCACAAGCTCGGCAAGTCCATGGCTGGCGCCCTCAACGGCTTCCGCGTCATGTTCTTCCTGCTGACCTTCTTCAGCATCGGTCTGGTGTCCAACTTCCGCAAGCTGAAGGAAGAAGGCATCGGCCGCCTGGCAGTTGTGTACATCGTGTGCCTGTTCGGCTTCATCATCTGGGTGGGCCTGTTCATTTCTTATGCCTTCTTCCACGGCATGACCCCGCCTGTGATGGCTGGCTAGTCCAATATACGGAGTAAGTTATGGAAACGAAAACTGAAGTTAAGCTTCACGAAGAAATCGAGAAGATGGAATACGAACCGCTGGATCCCGTTGAACTCAAGCTCGTTCACTGGAGCTGGGGCATCGGCGTGGTTCTGCTGGTTGTGCTCTTTGTCATCAGCAAGTTCGTCATGACCACGCACTAGACGTGTCTGACGCCCATTGATATGAACGCCGGGGAGGGTTTCCTCCCCGGCGCTCTTGTGTGCTGCGACTGTAACGATGCAGCCCCATAATGTGAAAATGAATACGTCCGCTGTCACGGCCAAGATTGCACGCTATGGCATGACTGGGCGGGCAAACAAATGCCAGCCCCGCAAGCCCCTGCCTGCGGCGCATGACTGCCCCTTGCACCGGGCTTGATAACCGTTCGTCCAGCATTTGCTGGCGAAACTGTGCGAAGGATAAGGCTATGCCGCATTATCATCTACGCTTTATGAAAGGCCCCAATTATACCCTGAATCTGGAATTTGAAACCGTTGTGGAGGCCCCTTCCTTTGAGGAAGCCTTGAAGCCTCACACCGACTGGCCCATAACCGAAAGTTATGACCACGCCACGGCCACGGCCTGGAACCCCGGCACCTGCATGTATTATCAGGAAATGTGGGAAGCGGCCCTGCTGCCCGAAGGTGAAAGCAAGTAATGCCCCCACGTTACATAGTCAGCGCCTGTCTGGCTGGAGAACGCTGTCGCTATGACGGCGGCGACAATACCTGCGCGCTTGTGGTACAGCTGGTGGAAGAGGGCAGGGCAGTGCCTGTCTGCCCAGAGATTCTGGGTGGGCTTGAAACGCCGCGCAGCCCCTGCGAACGGCTGGGCAACCGCGTTGTGAACCGTGACGGGCAAGACGTGACGGATGCTTTTGAACGCGGCGCGGCCATGGCTGTGGAATTTGCCCGCAAGAATGCCTGCAACGCCGCAATTCTTAAGAGCCTTTCGCCGTCCTGCGGATTTGACCGTATTTATGACGGCAGCTTTAGCCATACATTTTGTGTGGGGGATGGCGTGTGGGCAGAGATGCTGCGCGCCGAGGGATTTGCCCTGTTCAGCGAACTTTCGCTCCCTGACGAATCCTGACCAGCATCAGACAAAAGCTGCCAGTGCGATAAAGCCGGGCGCGAGTCGGAAATTTCCGATAACGCGCCCGGCCTCTTTTTTGTTTGTCAAAATGCTGCTTCGCAGACTGCCGTGATGCAGACAATCAGAGCGGCAGGCTCTTTTGCGGGCACAATACTCTCGCGCAACTGCGTGATGGCTTCACATCAGATACGTACAGAATGCCTTGTTGCAGCGAGTGTCTCTCAGGCAACAGGCTGTGCGGTGGCGATGCCGCGCTCTGCAAGCGCAGCAACAACCTTGGTGCAAAATTCCGGCAGCAGTTTTTCGGCTTCCGGGGTCAGCCCAACCTGCATGGTGTGGTAGTCAAAAGGCTGTAGGCCAAAAACAACGGCCTGCACATCGTGCCCGGCCATGCTGCACGTGATCAGAGTATCCAGAAGATCTGTCTGGTGCATGGAATCGCGGAAGCTCAGGCTTTTGCGCAGGTCTTCGCCTTCCAGCATATAGATGGTGCCGGGTTTTTCCGGCCCAAGAACTACGTCAAGAACCACCAGCGTATCGCAATCCATCAGCGTGGACATAAGCAAAAGGCCTTGTGTGCCGCCATCTTCAAGGCGAACATTTTCCGGCCATGTGTATTTGGCCTGCAAATATTCCACGGCGCGTACGCCAAAGCCTTCGTCTGTCAGCAATATGTTGCCGACGCCCATAATCATTATTCTTTTTTGTTCCACGTTGGCGCTCTCATGTGGGGGTTGCTGCCAGTGTGCGCACGGCGTCCCAGGTGGATGCAATGCCGCATATCTGTGCAGTATGCCAAAATATTTTTCTCTGGTCTATGTTGTTTGCGCAGCTGAGTTGCAGGCTGTTTGTGGGGATGCTGCTGCGGCGGCTCAAAATAAAAAAGGGCGGGGAAGCCCCGCCCTTTTCAAAGCCAATTTACTGCGTGTTCAATGCGCTGCTACAGCACCTTGAACTTGTGCACTTCGTTGGTTTCTCCATCGATAACGTGCACGGCACAGGCGATGCAGGGGTCGAAGGAGTGGATGGTGCGCAGGATTTCAACCGGGCGCTTGGGATCGGCCACAGGCGTGCCGACAAGCGCATGCTCGGCAGCACCCATAACGCCCTTGGCGTCCCGGGGTCCGAGGTTCCAGGTGGTGGGCACCACGAGCTGGAAGTTGCCAATCTTGCCTTCTTCAATGCGGATCCAGTGCGAAAGACCGCCACGGGGGGCATCCAGGAAGCCCACGCCCTTGGCATTGGCAGGAACAGCGTAGTCTTCGACGATCTGCTTGTCCTTGCCAATGTTGTTTTCGTACTCGTTGAGCCAGTTTTCGGTCTGCTGGGCGATAACCAGAGTCTGGATACCACGGGCGGCAGTACGGCCCAAGGTGGAGAACAGGGCTTCGGGGCCCACGTTCAAGGCCTTCAGCACGCCGTCAACCGCAGGCTTGATGGTCTTGTGGTTCTGGGCGTAGGCCACCAGGACCTGAGCGAGAGGGCCGGTTTCCATGGACTGACCCGCGTAGCGGGGAGCCTTGAGCCAGGAATAACGGTCGGTGTCGCCCATCTTGGTGAAGAAGGGTTTGGTTTCGCCTTCGTAGGGGGTGCGGGCCTTGTCGCCTTCGTACCAGCTGTGGCGTACGTGTTCTTCGATCTTGGAAGGATCAAAGGGCTGGACCGAGCCGATCTTGCGGTCATAAATGACGCCGGGCTTGTACCAGCGGCTGTTGAGGTCGCGTTCGCCGCCAGCAGCGGGGAACTCGCCAAACGCCATGAAGTTGTCGGTGCCGCCAATGGCCGCCCAGTCCTTGTACTGACCGGCAACCATGAGCAGGTCGGGAATGTAGACCTGTTCAATGAAGGTGCGGGCCTTCTTGTACAACTCGCGGAATTCCTTGATGCGCTGGGGTGTCAATGCTTCGTAGCAGGTCACGCCGCCAGCCACGGTGAACTGGGTGTGCGGGTTTTTGGCGCCGAACACGGCCATGCCCTTGGCAATATCAACCTGGGCGCGCAGGGCTTCCAGATAGTGGGTGGTGGCAACCAGGTTAGCTTCCGGCTCCAGGTAGTAGCTCGGGTGCCCGCCCAGGAAGTAGGCGTTGGTGAAGGGGCCAAGCTGTCCGCTTTCAATAAAGGTCTTCAGTTTGGCCTGCACGGCGGCAAAGTCTTCTGCCTTGGCCGGGCGCGGCGAAATGGACTGGGCCAGCTTGGCTGCCTTGGCCGGGTCGGCCTGCAGGGCATTGGCCACGTCCACAAAGTCGAGGGCGTGCAGGTGATAGAAATGCACCAGATGGTCATGCATGAACTGCATGGCCATAACGAGGTTGCGGATATAGGTGGCGTTAGCCGGAATGGGCTTGTTGATGGCGTCTTCAAGCGCGCGGGTGGAGGCAAGGGCGTGCGTGTAGGTGCAGACGCCGCAGGTGCGCTGGGTGAAGTGCTGGGCATCGCGCGGATCGCGGCCCTTCAGGATGACTTCAAGGCCACGGTAAAGTGTACCGCAGCTGCGGGCGTCCTTGATTTTGCCGCCTTCAACTTCAACTTCAATACGCAGATGCCCTTCGATGCGGGTCAGCGGGTCCACCACAATGGGCCCGGTGTAGCTGCTCTGGGGCGTTTGTTTGATCTGGCTCATGATTCCCCCTAGTTCTGGTAGAACGGCGACATTTCGTCCCAGAAACCGGGTTCGCTGCAACCAATGCAGGGATGCCCGGCAGCCACCGGCCAGTTGGTCTCATTGAAGAGAACCTTGGGACAGTTGTTGTACGTCTGCGGGCCTTTGCAGCCCACTTCGTAAAGGCACCAGCCCTTGCGCGCTTCTTCCGAATTGAAGGAAGGCGCAAACTCGCCAGCGTCGAAGTGCTTGCGGCGTTCGCAAAGGTCATGCACGCTCTGACCAAAGAACATGAGCGGGCGGCCCAGTTCGTCCAGTTCGATTTTCTGGCCCTGCAAAAAGGCCACAAGTGCGCCGACCATATTGAGGGGGTTGGGGGGGCAGCCGGGAATGTTGATGCCCTTGACGCCCAGGCTGGCAAAGCATTCGTTCACGCCCTTGGCGCCGGTGGGGTTCGGCTTGGCAGCCTGAACGCCGCCGTAGCAGGCACAGGTGCCAACGTTGACCACGGCCTTGGCCTTGGGCAGAATTTCTTTGCAGATGTCGTACATGGTATGGCCGCCAATGTAGCCATACTTGTTGTCCATACCCGTAGGAATGGCACCTTCGACCATACAGACAAAGCCATTGGGGTTTTCCACGGCGGCATGCAGGGCCTGTTCGGCGGCTTCGCCAGCGGCGGCCATGATGGTTTCGTGGTAGTCAAGAGAGATGGTGTCAAGAATGACGGCATCAATAAAGGGTTTGTAAGTGCGCAGCAGCGCTTCGGAACAGCCCGTGCATTCAGCGGCGTGCAGATACACCACCGAAGGACGACGCCCGGTCAGCGCAGCGGCCACCTCGGAGGCGAATGAGGGGCCAAAACCCATCGTCACCGCCACCGCCGTGCAGAATTTCATGAAATCACGGCGGCTTATGCCCTGGCGCTCTAAACGCTCTTCTCCGCCTTTTTTGCCCAGACCCACGGCAATACGCATAATAGCCTCCTGGCAAAAGTGAGTGAAAGGCTTTGCTCGGCCCCGCCACAGGGCCCGCTTGCGGCGCAACAAAATCGCGCCAACTCCGCATCAAGACAGCGGCGCTACAATGTACGAAAGGCCGCTCTTTTTGCGGCGCTGTCAGCAAACAAAAATCAGAAACTCGGGCGGTGCGTTGCAGCGCGTATTGTCATGGCTATCCCCAGAATGCCTCACGCCACAGGGCGACCACCTGCTTCTTAGAATCCTATACTTCTACATGCAAACGGTCAATAGGAAGGAACTTTTTTTGCTTTCTCTTCATCAGCCGTACAGGAAATTTCTCAGGCAGGCTTGGTGGTTGCCTCGCCTCTTTGCTTGCGCTACGGTGCCTGAATCGCACGGCATTGCAGCCGGAAACATGCGACAATTTCCAACACAAGCACAGCAGAGGACGGCATGAAAACGGAATCTCTTTGTCTGCATGCGGGCTATGAACCGGGCAATGGCGAACCCCGCGTTCTGCCCATAGTGCAGAGCACTACCTTTAAATACGACACCACCGCCGAAGTGGCGAAGCTTTTTGATCTTGCAGAAGCGGGCTTTTTTTATACCCGCCTTGGCAATCCTACGGTTGACGCCGTGGAACAGAAAATCGCCGCCCTTGAGGGTGGCGTTGGCGCGCTGTGCACCTCGTCCGGCCAGGCGGCAAGCATGCTCTCCCTGCTCAATGTGGCCCAAAGCGGCGACCATGTGGTAAGCGCCGCCAGCATCTACGGCGGTACGTTTAATCTGTTTGCCGTTACCCTAAAAAAAATGGGCATTGAAGTCACCTTTGTGGATCAGACCGCCTCCGAGGCCGAGCTGGAAAAGGCCTTCCGCCCCAACACGCGCGCCGTGTTTGGCGAAACGCTCTCCAACCCCTCCATGGATGTGCTGGATATTGAGCGCTTTGCCAATCTGGCCCACAGACACAGGCTGCCCCTGATCATCGACAACACCTTTGCCACGCCCGTGCTTTGCCGCCCCTTTGAATTCGGGGCCGACATCGTAGTCCATTCCACCACCAAATATATGGACGGCCACGCCCTTCAGGTGGGCGGAGTCATCGTGGACAGCGGCAACTTTGATTGGGCTTCCGGCAAGTTCCCCGAGTTTACCGAACCCGATCCTTCCTACCACGGCCTTGTGTACTCCCAGGCCTTTGGCAAGGCCGCCTACATCGTCAAGGCGCGCGTGCAGCTCATGCGCGATATGGGCTGCTGCCAGAGCCCTCAGGGCGCGTTCTACATCAATCAGGGCCTCGAAACCCTGCCCCTGCGCATGGAACGCCACTGCCGCAATGCCGAAGCCGTCGCCGCCTATCTGGAAAAGCATCCCGCCGTGGAATCCGTCAATTATCCGCGCCTGCCCGGCCACCCGCAAAAAGCCCTGGCCGACAAGTACATGCCCAAAGGGTGCAGCGGCGTCATCTCCCTCTCCCTCAAAGGCGGACGGGAAGCCGGCGCGCGCTTTATCGACAGCCTTAAAATGATCTCCCTCCAGGTTCACGTGGCCGACATCCGCACCTGCGTGCTCCATCCCGCCAGCTCCACCCACCGCCAGCTCACCGATGATCAACTGCGCGAAGCCGGTATCACCCCCGGCATGGTGCGCCTCTCAGTGGGCGTTGAGCATGTGGATGATATTATCGCCGATCTGGATCAAGCTCTGGGGCGCTAGGGTCTTTTTGACCGCTGACTGCGTCAGGCGGATTCTCTGTTTGGGTCATGCACGTCTATGCGCACTCCCCGCTCAGAAAATCCGCCTTTCTTGTCAACAGCCAAAAATTCTCTTAGCGCGGGGAACTGTGCAGGGCGGGAAGCAGTCTGCGCATGGCTGCTGTAGACTGCGTCAGACGGATTTTCTTTGGGGCATGTACGTCTGTGGCCCCCCCGCGTGGCCGCATTCATGTCTGCATCATTTTATATATCCCTTGTTTGATACTAAGCGGCAATGAGTGGCGCAATGGCGTACCAAAAATAAAAAGGTTGTGGAAGTCGGCCAGATATCCGGCCAGTTTCTCACAACCTTTTTACAATAAAAGTATCTTGAATCTTTGAGATTTTTTTAGCGTCTGTAGCCCATGGCGCGCCGGATTTTCTTTGGGTCGCCGCCGCCGTCAAAGCCTGCTTCGATCAGCCGTGTTGCCATGGCATCCCTGGCATTGCGGCTTGTGCCGCCCATAACCACAGCCAGGATGCGGGTATTGCCGCGCTGGGCTGTAACAATAAGATTGTAGCCCGAGGCCACGGTCCAGCCCGTTTTCAGGCCATTGACGCCCCGCACAGAGCCGAGCAGGGCGTTTGTATTGGCCATTTGTCTGTTCCTGTGAGTAAAAACGCGGGTGCTGTGAAATTTTTGCGCGCCGGGGTGCGCACGAAGGTAGGCGCGGGTAAGGCTGGCAATATCGCGGGGGGTGGAGCGTTGCCCGGCGGCGGGCAGGCCCGTGGGATTTTTGAATTCCGTGCGGCTCAGGCCCAGCCCTTTGGCTTTTTGATTCATGGCGCGCACGAATTGCCGCTCGTTGCCAGCCACACGCAGGGCGAGCGCCGTAATGGCGTCATTGCCTGATGCAACGGCAGCGCCGGTGAGCAGTTGCCTGACCGCCACGCGTTCCCCGTTGCGGAGGTGCATGGACGAGCCGCCCACGGTGGACGCGGCGGGCGTGATGCGGATTTTTTCGTCAAGGCTCAGCTTTTTGGCGCTGACGGCATCCATGGTCAGGAACATGGACATCACCTTGGTGAGTGATGCAGGCGGGATGGACATGTCGGCGTTTTTTTCAAAAAGCACCTTGCCCGTATCCATGTTGACCAGAATGGCCGCGCGCACGCCTCTGGCTGCAAGGGATTGCGTTGCTCCTGCAAGCAGGGCGGCGTATACGGCGCAAAAAAGGATGCTGAATACCGCCATGCGCCGCAAGCAGCCCATAACTGACGGCGCAACCCCCGCAGTGCGGGGGGGGGCGTCTTGCTGAAGTCTGCCGGAGTGTGGCCTGCCGGGCTGATAGCCGGGGGCAAGCCTGCCAAAACCGGAATGTATGGTGTCTATCTTATCCATCGTGCCTATAGGTGCGGTTGCCTTCTTCCACTGCCTGAATGGCAAAAGCCAGCAGTACAGGGCCCACAATAAGGCCTACCGGCCCAAAGCTCGCCAAACCGCAAAGTATGGCGATGATCAATACAAAGAATGGGGCCTTGATGCCCTGCTGCAAAAAGAGCGGACGCAGGATGTTATCTACGCCAGCCACCACCACAACCCCCCAAAGGGCCAGACCCACAGCGGCCATGCTGTTGCCCGTGAACCAGAGCGAAAGGCAAAGCGGCGCCCACACTATGGCCGTGCCAATGGCGGGAATGGGGGCCACGAGCGTTGCAAGCAGGCCCCAGAATGCTGGCTGGCGTACCCCTGCAAAGGCAAAGGCGATGCCGCACAAAATGCCCTGCGCCGCAGCCACCAGCACAACACCCAGCAGAATGCCCCGCAATGCCCGGTGGATGGCAGCCGTAAAGCGGCAGAGCATTGCTTGCGGTATGTGGAATATCCTGCCGGAAATTTTGCGGATATGGCGGGCATAGGTGGTAAAGATCACCGTGAGCGTAAAGAACAGAAAGCTTGTCCACAGCACAGTCATGGTGCCGCCGAGAAAATCCATGCTTCGGCTCAAAAGCAGGCTCATGGCATCGCCGAAAAAAGCATCCAGTTTTTGCAGAAAATCGCTGACCATTTTTTCTGCGCGTGGGTATTCTGCAAGGCTTAGCCGCCATTGCTGAATATTGGCCACCCACTCGGGCGGCAACTGAAAGTTGTTGGCTTGCAATTCGCGCAGGCGCGCAAAACCAGCCGCCGCTTGCGGCGTCACCAGCAGGGCGAACATGGCAACGGGAACTAGTATGGAAGAGAGGAGGGTGGTTATGTACGCATAAAGGGGCAGGCTGCTTGAAAGACTAAGCCGGAATTTACGCCAGCGGGGGCCGCTCCGGGTTTTTTCAAGGCGTTTGCGCCACATCCGGCCCTTCATTTGTAGCGTCCGGTAGAGCGGCAGCGAAAGGCATGACATACAGGCAGCCATGAATATGGTCACCGGGTTGTGCCAGAGCAGCATATACAGCGCGAGCGCGGCCAAGAGGTAAAGCAGACGCGGCAGCGTTAGAGTCATAGTAGGCCTTGGGTTATGTGGGCGCGGCTTTTTAACCAGCGCCGGAACGTTGGAACGCGCAAGAGTAGCAAAAGCGGGCGGGGTCTGCCAAGAGGCGCAAGGGTATAAATACGCCCGCGCGAGTCAGGGCTGGCAGCCGTGCGGCATATGTCAGTGCGCCATCACGGCGCAATGGCCCGACCGGAAATATTTTGTCAGGCGCGCCCCGTCGCCCTGCGGTTGTGCAGAGAGGCCGGAGCGCGCCATAAGGTCGCACTGCGGTATGTTTGCGCGTTGCCGCGCTGCGGAAAATACGTCTGGGATAAAACCGTTGCCGCGAAGCCAGAAAGGCGCGGCGTCGGCTGGCGGAGACCAGGGCAACAGCCCCGGCCCTAGTTCAGCACGTTGCTGCCTTTAAAGCTGATGTTGATCACTTCGTAGGTAACGCGGCCACGCGGAATATCCACGGTCACTTCATCTCCTACTTCGCGGCCCAGCAGGGCCTGGCCCACAGGGGAAAGAAACGAGATGGAACCCTTGGCGGGGTCGGCCTCGTCAGGGCCGAGAATGGTGAAGGAGCGTGCTTCGCCGCTATCGACATCCTCAACCTCAACCGTAGAACCAAAGATGACCTTGTCGCCCTTCAGAGAATCAAGATCAACGACCTGATAGAGCGCCATGCGCGATTCAATGTATTTGATGCGGGCTTCAGCCATGCCCTGACGTTCACGCGCGGCGTCGTACCCGGCGTTTTCTCGCAGGTCGCCTTCTTCACGGGCTTCTTTGATGGCCTGGATGATGGCGGGCCGTTCGCTCTTCAGGCGGGCCAGTTCGTCTTCCAGCTTTTTGTAGCCTTGCACGGAAATGGGGATGCTTGTCATGGTTGCCATAATCTGACCTCACAAACGAAAAAAAAGCGCCGCTGCCCAGGCAGCGGAGCAAGCAATGGGGGGTATTTTCCGAAAAAAAGACTGCACGGGCCGCAGTGACTGTGCGCTAAACCCGGCTGTGTTAACCGGGTGATGATCCGTAACAGCAAGTACACACTACCTACTGGGCGCAAAACGGTCAAGCCCCGAAGCGTGCGGGCTGGGGAAGACCTGCCCTGCCTCTGCATAATGTCATGTAATCGACATGAGGTTCAGGCTTGCGCGGCAGTGAGCCTGCGTATATGTTGGAGATGCGCCCAACGCGGCAGGCGCTTGCGCCCGCAGGGCAGAGCTGCGTAAAACGCTTGGTTTGAGCGGCATATAACAACTGTATGAACAACGGCAGACTATGAAAAAATATTTGCGTTATCTTGGGTCGGTGCTTGTCGCGGCGGTGTTTTTTCTGGCTGTGTACCTTTTGTACCATAAGCTTAAAAGTTACAGCATAGCCCAGATTCGCGAAAGCATAAGCCAGATATCGCACGGGCGGATTCTCTGTTCGTTGCTGCTGATGGTGGTCAATTACATCATTCTTGTGGGCTACGACTGGCTGGCGCTCAAGGCCATCCACAAAACCCTGCCATTGCCCCGCGTGGGGCTTGTTTCTTTTGTAGGGCAGGCTGTGAGCTACAACTTTGGCGCGCTGCTGGGCGGCACCAGTGTGCGTTACCGCTTTTATTCAGCCTGGGGTTTTTCGCTGGCAGAGATTGTGCGCCTGGTGCTGATGCTGGCGGTCACATTCTGGGTGGGCGCTTTGGGGCTGTGCGGGTTGATTTTTATCATAAGCCCGCCTGCCATTCCTGATGATCTGCTGGCAAAAATGCCCATGACAGACGTGCGTATTCTGGGCGTGGTGCTGCTGCTTATTGCCTGCTCCTACCTGATCCTGTGCTGTACCGTGCGCAAACCCGTGCATCTGTTTGGCAAGGAATTTGTCTTTCCGCCGCCGCACATTGCCTTTGCCCAGGCTCTTGTGGCAGGGGTGGACATTATCGCCGCAGCTGGTTGCATGTATGTGTTGCTGCCCGGCAACATGGGCATATCGTTTCTTGATTTTCTGCCGAGCTACCTCATGGCCCAGGTGGCGGTGGTGCTTACGCACATCCCCGGCGGGGTTGGCGTTTTTGAGCTTGTCATCCTGCACCTTACCCACACCACGCAGGCGCAGGCCGTATTTGCGGCGGTGCTGCTGTTCCGCATCATTTACTTTATCATTCCGCTGCTGGCAGCCGCATTGCTGCTGGCCGTTTACGAAGTGCGCCAGCGCAGCGACATGCTGCGCGAAACTGGCCGCTGGCTTTCTGTGCTCTCGCACTCCATTTCTGCCTATATGGTTTTTGCAGCGGGCGTGATTCTGCTTGTCTGCGCCATGCTGCCGCCAGGCAAGCACATGCTGCACGCCCTGCGCAGCATGATCCCCTACGAGGCACTGGCTGTGGGGCATTTTCTCACTGCTATTTCGGGCGCCATGCTGCTTTTTGTTTCATACGGGCTTGAGCGGCGGCAGTCGCGCGGGTTCCATCTGGCGGTGCTATGCCTTTGCCTGGGGATTGCGGGAGCTCTGCTCAACGGTTTTTCGTGGATCACCGCATCCATGGTCAGTATTGTGCTGTTGACTGTGTGCATGGCCCGGCGGCGTTTTTACCGTTCATCCTTTTTCTGGGAAGAGCCAATCCCCGGCTACTGGCTGTTCGGTGCGCTGGGGGTGCTGGCCTTGATGGCCTTTATTGCATGGGCGCTTTATCATCCCTCATGGAATAAAGCCGCTGCCTGGGGTTTTGACCACCCGCACATGGCTGCGCAAACACTGCTTGATTTTCTTGGCATTGCCGTGGGGTTGGCAGCGGGCTGGTTGTGGCGCGTTGCCTTGCGATTGCGTGCCCGGCGGCAAAAGGCCGCGCATCAATGATAGCGCGCTGAACGCATATAGTTGTTGCAGTATGCTTAAAAATGCGGCCTTCCGTGCTTACGGAGGGCCGCATTTTTGTAGGCAGGCTTGTTGTATCTGCTGACCTGATATGGGGAATGCTGGCAATGCTGGATATGATCGTGCGGGGCATGCCTGCGCCCTGCGGCGCGGGCTAGACGGATGCAGCAGAAAGAGCGGTCGGCCACATTGAGCGCGCACCGCGCATGGCTTCTGGCAGCATTTCAATCAGTTCACCAATCTGGGTGCCGGGATTGGGCGCGCAGAGTTGCGCCAGCAGGCGCGCCATGCGGGCCGCCGCCATGCAGGCCTCGTCCATTGCCGCGCCGCCGCACAAAAAAGCCGTTGCCAGCCCTGTCACCAGATCGCCCGTGCCGCCAATGCATTCCATGGCGGGAACCGAGGGCGCGCCCACCGTGGCGATTACGCGGCCATCCACGACAATATAATCTTTTGATCCCTTGATAATCAGATTTTTCGGGCAGTTGCCGTGCTCAAGAGCGCGTTGCAAAAGCGGCGGCACGTCATCCTCGCGCGCCAGCAGAAAACCCCGCGTATAAAAGGGGTGGGGGGCATTTTCATCTGCCAGAAAGGCCAGCTCGCCCAGATCAGGCGTAAAAAGGTCATAGGCATCGGCATAGCCGCTCATTTTTGCCACATACATAAAGCCCGCGTCTGCCACCATCACTGGCGGCGCATCAAGGGCCTGCGCGGCCATGAGCACCCGGTTGTGCCAATCCTGATCAGGGAAAAGATAGTGAAAGGTCAGCCCCGCAGGGGAGAGGCCCGCCAGATTTTGCTCCAGCCATGCGTAAATGGCGCGGCTGCCCGCGCCGGAACCAGGATCGCCCGCCAGCAGAAGGCGAGGCGGCGCAATGCCCAGTTCCTTGCAGGCAAGAATGGCTGTGGCGGCAAGGGCCGCAGTGCCTCGCTGCACAGGTACTGCCTGACCATCCGACAGGTGGAGCAAACCGCCCGCAACCGTGCTTTCGCCCTCAAGGCCAGCAGGGCAGAAGGCAAAATCCGGATCGGGCAGGGTTCCTGCTATGCACCACATGCGACTTGCCTCCGCAGTTCTTCAAAGGCCTTTTGCAGGCTGTAGCAGCAGAGGGTCTGCCCCAGGGTCAGGGGTTCCGGGGCTTCATCAAGGCGCAGGCCACACAGCCGATGCGCCACCCACGGCACATCGGGGCAGCCGCCGCCAGAAATATTCACAATGCGCCCGTCAGCAGTATCAAGGGTAATTTTCATGTTGGCGGCTCGCACCATAAGCCAGCGGTCATCCAGATGTTTTATCTGAAACAGGGACACAGGTTCCAGCAGCACATCATGGGCGCTGACCACCTGACTGGGCGCAAGCCCTTCCCGTTCCAGAACATCCAGAACGCGCGCCTGACTCACCAGTTCAAAAACCACCACCATGTCGCAGCCTGTGCGCAGTTCCGGCGGCGGCCCCTTTACTTCCACATCCAGCCCGGCCTTGCGCAGCAGGCGTTCGGCGCGGATGACCTCGCCAGTGTGGTCAAAAACCAGCAACCCCCTATCGTTGCAGCCACGTTTGCCGCCGCTGCCAGAATCCACAGCAGATCCTTTACCGTTGGGAGAAAACAGGCCGCGCAGCTTTTGCGCAAAGCCATGCAGCAGGCTGGTCTGAGAACTGTTCTGCGTCATGATTTCCCCCGAAAATTTTGGCTCGCCGGATCCGTTACAGCACTCATGGCGAGGGCTGGGGAATGGCAGCTTTCAGCCATCACTGGCTGATATGGGCGACAGTGGCGGCGCGGGCATTTTTTGTTCATCCGCGCCGCCAGTCCCCCAATCCGAACGTTAATCCTTGCGGATGTCTATGCGCGTTATGCCTTCGCTTTCTTCAGTCGTGCTGACGGCAAAGCCCCGGTTGCGGGCAGCGCGGCTGACATTTTCAAGGCTGGCGTCGTTATCCACCAATACGCTGAAAGGCCCCTGTTCATCGGCCTTGGCAGCGGTAAGAAACATGAGTACGGGTTGCGGGCAGGAAAGCCCGCGAGTGTCGATGGTAGTGGACATTACGCGCCTCTCCTGCAGTTGAAAAATCCGATGCAAAGGCAGATGGCAAGACCGGCAAGGGTGCCCGCCATGCCGTGAGGGCCGATTCCTGCAGGGCTGGAGGCCAAACCGAAGTTATGGGCAACAGCGGTGCCAATGATCAGGCCAACGGCAAAAACGGCGGCATCGTTGTCGCCTTCGCCAGCCATAAAGAGCTGACGGCCAGGGCAGCCGCCCGCGAGGGCAAAGGCCAGACCGGCAGTAGCCATGCCGAGGAAGTTCCAGAGATTGTCTGGCTGGGCGATGGGCTGGTTTTCAAAGCCGGGTTTGAACGCGCCAAAGTACAGGTTCAGAACAAGGGCCGCGCCCAGCATGGCCAGAAAACCCAGTGCCAGATGCCATTGCCTGAACAGCATCACATCGCGCAGCGCCCCCATGGTGCAGAAACGGCTGCGCTGGGCCAGAAAGCCCACGATCAGCCCCACGCCAATGGAAAGTATAAAGGGTGCATGCTGCGCGCCGGGGCCTTTGACGGAATAGAAAAGAACGCCGCTCTGCGGCTGTTCTGTCACCTGCGGATTGAGCAGATACAGGGCTACGAAGGAGAGCATGATGCCGGGCAGCACCAGACCGGAGATTTTGCTTTGGCCCTGGCTGCGGCCCAGTGAAAAACCCATGCGGAAAAATATGGTGCCAATACCCACGCCGCAGATCAGGCCAGCAAGGCCAAAGAGAGCAAAGGCATCGCCGCCCGCAAGGCGCAGAATAACACGCCAGGGGCAACCCAGAAAGACCAGCGCGCCAATACCCGCTATGCCTCCAAGCAAAAAGCGGGTGATGGGGGCCGAGCCGCCGCGCGGCTTGTATTCGCCAAAGGCCAGCGCAGCGCCAAATGCGCCCAGCACCATGCCCATGATTTCGGGCCGCAGGTACTGCACGACGGCAGCGCGGTGAAAGCCCAGAGCGCCCGCGATATCGCGGTTAAAGCAGACCACGCAAATGCCCATGTTGCCGGGATTGCCCATTTGCTGGAGCAACACGGCAAGCACGCCGAACACAAGCCCGGTGGCAATGATGCCTGTTGTGGTGGAGAAAAAATTGAAGCCTGGTTTCATGAAATCCTCCTTTTTGGGCCACAGGCCCGTGGCGAAGCCGATGTATGAAACGGCAGCGCGAACGGAGGATTTGTCGGGTCAGTGGTGCAGGGCAGGGAAACCATGCGCCAGCCGCAAACCGGGCCGCCGTTCGCGTAAGCTCCACAACGTGAAGCTCCTTGCTGTGCGTCAGGTTTTGCGCTTGGGCATGGTTTCCTCTGTTCTGTATCTGCTGCCGCAGCCTGTTGGGGAGCGGCACGTCAGCGTGGTGAATGAATTTCTGTTCCTGTACTCTGTCATGGTCAGGCAAAGGCCTGTCGATACTTTCCCTGGGCTGGCATTTCGCAGTGCCGTGTCTGCCGCAGGGGCAATTTTCGCGTCTGTTTTACGATGCGGTCGTCAGGTTCACGCTGTCTTCGCCATCGCGCTCGGCCAGCATGACGTCCACGTGTTCCTGTCTGCTGGTATTGATGACGCGGCCCACGTAGTCCGCATGGATGGGCAGTTCGCGGTGACCACGATCAATGAGGGTCAGCAGTTCCACGCAGCGCGGACGGCCGTAGTCGAGCAGGGCCTCGAGGGCGGCGCGGATGGTGCGCCCGGTGTAGAGCACATCGTCAATCAGAATGATAACCTTTTCGTCCACGCTTTCGGTGATGCGCGACTGCCCGATGCTGGGCTTGCCCACAAGGCTTGTCCAGTCATCGCGGTACAGATTGATATCCAGGGTTCCGAGGGGCATGACGCGGTCAAGCCGCGCCTGCAGCAGGGCAGCTATGCGCCGGGCCAGATCTGCTCCGCGCCGTTCAATGCCCACCAGCATTACATCCTGGCATGCAGCGTGTCGTTCGAGTATCTGCGAGGCGAGGCGTTCAAGTACGCGCGCCATTTCGTCTTTTTCCAGTAGCCGGGTCGTGGACATGGTTCCTCCAAAGGTGGATATGCCCGCCATTCTAGCCGTTTTCGCCTTTAAAGAAAAGCCCTGGGCAATTGACAAGCCCCACGCATGACCTTAGTTAGTAAAACACTCGAATCATGGAGGACGTATGATCGAATTGACCGACAGCGCCCGTAAGGAACTGGATTCGTTCTTTACCGGCAAGAAAAAGGATCCCATCCGGGTCTACATGACCGCAGGTTGAGGCGGCCCGCGCCTTGCCCTGGCTCTGGATGAGCCTAACGACCAGGATCAAACCGAGGAACAGGCCGGCTACACCTTTTGCATCAACAGTGCCCTTCTGACAGAAGTGCAGGGTGTAAAAATTGATTTAACCTACATGGGCTTTGCGGTTGAACCCGTAGTGCCCTTCGCTTCTGACGGCAACGGCGGTGGTTGCAGCAGCTGCTCAAGCGGCTGCGGCAGCAACGCGTAGGCGGGGTGGTTTCCCGCTGGCCGGACGAAGCAGGCCAGCCTGTTTTTCGTTACTCTACAATATAATACATATCGAGCGTATCGAAAAACACCGGAGGAACCATGCTTGAACTGACCGAAAGCGCCCAGAAGGAACTGGCGGCCTTTTTTGAAGGTAAAGAAAAAAGCACCATTCGCGTTTACCTCGCCCCCGGCGGGTGCAGCGGCCCGCATCTGGCCCTTGCCCTGGACGCCGCGACGGATGAAGATATGAGCGAAGATCAGGGCGGATTCACCTTCTGCATCAACAAGGAGCTTCTTGCTCAGGTTGAAGGCGTGAAGATTGATCTTTCCTACGCGGGCTTCACAGTTGAGCCCACGGTGCCCCTGCCCCAGACGGGCGGTGGTTGCGGCGGCTGCTCAGGCGGCTGCGGCCACTAGAAGCAAATGACTAGCAAACCGGGTGGCAGCCTTTTGCTGCCGCCCGGTTTGACCATGCTGACTTTGTCAACATGGTCGGAAATCAGGAGCAGGCTGCGGCTTTGCCGCGCCGTAAAGCGACAGATTTCCGTGTATTTCCGCCCGGCGGCGTTGCCGACGGTGGCGGCGCAAAACCCGTGAACGGGTTTTGTCATCAGTGCCGTGCAGCAGCAAAAAGCTGCTGTCCGGTTTATCGTTTCATGGCCGCGCTGACGTGGTCGTGTCGGGGGCGGCGCAGGCTGCCCCTTGTGCTGTTATATAACCCCCCACAGGTTCATGGACACTTTCGGCGCATTGCTCTCAAGCAACGACAGGCAGATATATCTGGAACGCAGCGGCATGGTCACGCGCTGCCGCCTTGCCTGCGAGGCTCTGGACAAAGGGCGCAGCGTGGCCCTTGTGGCCCGCACCCGCGAAGAATTCCACGCGGCCCGCTCCCTTGCGGCCCTTTTTTCTCCCGAAATTTCTCTGGCGGATCCGGCAGTTGTGCGCCCTGCGTGGCAGTGGCCCTGCCTGGGGCTGCCTGCCCTGAGCCAATGGCAGGACAAACCCTCATGGGCTGCCCGGCTTGCTGCGCTGTATTCTCTCTCCCTTGGCAAACCGCGTGTGCTGGTAGTCAGTGTTGAAAGCCTGCTGCTACGCTACATGCCGGTCAATTTTTTCCACACGCGCACGCTGGAGCTTGGCAAGGGCAGCGATTACGCCCCCGAGCTGCTGCTGGAGCAGGCGGTGGAGTGGGGGTACGAGCGCGTTGCCATGGTCACGCGGCCCGGCGAAATGGCCCGGCGCGGCGACATCCTTGATCTGTACCCCTCTGGCTATGCCCGGCCCGTAAGGCTGGAATTTTTTGGCGACACGCTGGAGGAAATGCGCTTTTTTGACGCGGAGACCCAACGCTCCTTGCAGGGATGCGACGAACTGACCCTGCTGCCTGTCAGCCCGCTGGCCTTTGATGCGCGCGAGACAGAGGCTACGCGCAAGCGCTTTGACCGCATGTTTGCCGAAGGCCGCATTGGCGAAAACGACTGCTATTCCTTCAAAAAATCGCTGGATGCTGGCGGCGCGGGCCTGCTGCCCGGTTGCGCCGTGGAAGCTCCCAGCCTGCTGGAAGACTGGCTGCCGCAGGACTGCCTGTGGCTGCTGCCCGGCGAGGCCGACAGCGCCGAGGCCCTGCGCGATGGCCGCCTTGCACTCAAGGAGCGGCTGGAGGCCGAGGATGCGCCCCTGCCCCAACCGGCGGCGCTGGCCCTGCGCAAAAGTTCGCAGCCCGCGCCGTGGAACGCTTTTCAGCGCGTGTACGCTGAACCTCTGGTCATGGGCGTGGAAGAGCGCGGTCTGGATTTTGCGGAAAGAACCCTGCATTCCTTCAGCGATCTTTTTCCCCTTTCCGGCGCGCAGGATCGCCCCTGGCAGCATCTGGCCGCCGCTCTCAAGGAGTGGCAGGGCGCGCGCAGGCAGGTGGTGCTGAGCTTTTCATCCGGCCGCAGCCGCGCCAAGTTTCTGAAACTGGCAGAGCAGGACGGCATCCTGCCTGCCCAGCGCTATGCGCCAGACCAGCGCGGTCTTTTCGCTCTTGTTTCGCCCTTCCGTCAGGGCGCGGATCTGGCGTGGGACAACTCCCTGGTTCTGGGCGAGGATATCCTGTACCCCAAGGCGGAAAAGACGCCCCGCGTTTCTTCACGTGTTTTCAAGGGCCTGGATTCCTTTGACGATCTCAAGGCTGGCGATCTGCTGGTGCACCGCGATTACGGCATTGGCCGTTTTGCCGGCCTGCACCACATGGACGTCAACGCCGTTGCCAACGACTTTCTGCTCATCGAATACTCCGGGCGCGACAAACTCTACGTGCCTGCCGACCGCATGGGGCTTATCCAGCGGTTCAAGGGCTCGGAAGGCGTGGAACCAGCGCTGGATCGGTTGGGCGGCACGGGCTGGACTTCGGGCAAGGAAAAAGCCCGCAAGGCCATTGAAAAAATCGCCGCCGACCTTGTGGAAATGTACGCCTACCGCAAGGTGACCAAGGGCTTCCGCTATGATCCCCCTGGCGAGCTGTACCATGAATTTGAGGCAACCTTTGGTTTTGAGGAAACGCCCGATCAGGCCAAGGCCATTCAGGACGTGCTGGACGACATGGACAAATCCCAGCCCATGGACAGGCTCGTGTGCGGCGATGTGGGCTTCGGCAAGACGGAAGTTGCCTTGCGCGCTGCATTCCGTGCCGCTTCCGAGGGGCGGCAGGTGGTGCTGCTTTGCCCCACCACGGTGCTTGCCGAGCAGCATTATCAGACCTTTCGCGCGCGTCTGGCGGGTTTTCCCGTCAATGTGGGGCTGCTCAGCCGCTTTGTGACGCGCCCAAGGCAAAAGGAAGTGCTCAAGGCTGCGGCCACCGGGCAGGTGGACATTCTCATCGGCACCCATCGTGTGCTTTCAAGCGACGTCAAACTTCCCAATCTTGCCCTGCTCATTCTGGACGAAGAACAGCGCTTTGGCGTGCGCCACAAGGAAAAGCTCAAGGCCCTCAAAAAGAACGTGGATGTGCTCACCCTGACGGCCACGCCCATTCCGCGCACCTTGCAGCTTTCCATGTCCGGCATACGCGAGCTTTCCATCATTGAAACAGCGCCACAGGATCGCAAGCCTGTGGCTTCGGCCGTGCTGCGGCGGGATGATTCCGTGCTGCGCAAAGTGCTTGAGCGAGAGATTGAGCGCGAAGGGCAGGTGTTCTGGGTTTACAACCGCGTGCAGGGGCTGGAGCGGGTGGCCGAATACGTGCACACCCTTGTGCCCAATGCCCGGGTGGGCATGGCGCACGGGCAGATGTCTGAAACCGAGCTTGAAGACACCATGCACAAATTCTGGCATGGCGAGCTTGATGTGCTGGTATGCACCTCCATTGTTGAATCCGGGCTGGACTTTCCCCGCGCCAATACACTGGTGGTGGATCAGGCCCAGATGTTCGGCCTTGGGCAGCTCTACCAGCTGCGGGGCCGCGTGGGCCGCAGCGACAGGCAGGCCTACGCCTTTTTTGTGGTGCCGGATGCGGAGCGCCTTACCTCCATTGCGGAGGAACGCCTGCGCATCATTATGGATATGGACTACCTGGGGGCGGGTTTTCAGGTCGCCATGGAAGACCTGCGCCTGCGCGGCGCGGGCAATATTCTTGGCGAGGTGCAGTCGGGGCACATGTGCCGCGTTGGCCTTGATCTGTACCTCGAAATGCTTGAGGAGGCCGTGGGCCGCCTCAAGGGCACGCCAGAGGCGCAGACCGTGGAAACGGAACTTACTTTGGGCTTGCCTGCGCATATTCCCGCATCGTACATTGAGGACGGGCGCGAAAGGCTGCGCTGCTACAAAACGCTCACATCCGCCACTGGCGGCGCTGCGCGTGAAGAAGCGGCCCTCGGCATACGCGACAGGTTTGGCCCCTTCCCCGAAGAACTGCGCAACTTCCTTGCCGTGCTGGATTTCAAGCAGTTCCTCACCGAGTTGCAGGTGCAAAAGGCCGATGTGCACATCAACCATGTGCGGCTTGTCTGGCCGGACGGGCAGACCGCCGTGCAGCCCGAGCGCATTGTAGCCCTTACGGCTTCCATGAAGGACGCGCGCATGCTGCCGCCTGCGGGGCTGCATCTGCCGATGCCCTCTGATGTCTCGTTCCCCGAGGGGCTGGACAGGGTGCGTACCGCCCTTGAGGGTATCCGTGTTAAAGCCGGGGCATAGGTGCTGGTTTGCGGCTGTGCCTGTTTTTCAGGTCATAAAACTGGTCTGAATATATGGGAAAAATGGTGAATGGATTCATGCAGTCCCTCATAGCTTTGGCGCGTTTTTTCCAGATTGGCTCTCGGTCTGCCCGCCTGGCCCGCCCTCTGCGCGTGGCGTTGGCCTGCTGTTTTTGTCTGCTGCTGGCTGCCTGTTTTGAAACCCGCCCCCCCGATGGCGTGGTGGCTACCGTTAATGGCGAGCCCATCAGCCTGCGCAGATTGCAGACCCTGCTCGACAGCCGTTCTCCCTCCCTTGGGGCAATGCGCACTCCTTCGCTGGAAAACATGCGGCGCGAATACGGCGAAGGGCTGGGCACACTGATCATTTACGCTCTGGTGCGGCAGGATTTGCAGCGGCTCCAGATGTCGGTCAGCCCAGCCATGCTGGAGACGGCCGTGGCAGAAGTAAGGAATGATTACGGCGGCGCCGACGGTTTGGAAAAATATCTGGCCGAAGAATCAATTGACCCTTCAGAATGGCGGGCTTTGCTGCTTGACCATCTTTCCATGCTTACTTTTGAAAAGCGGGTTCTTGCAGCGGGCATCCGTGTTTCGTTGCCCGAACTGCGCGACTACTACCAGACCCACGAAGACGATTTTCAGATGCCGGAAACTCTGCGCGTCTGTCTGATTTCTGGCGAATCGCGCAAGGACGTGGAAGGCTTTTGCGCCGTGTTTCCCGGCGGCATAAGTGAAGCGCGCAGCAAGGTGCAGCTCCAGTGCCAGAATGTGCGCCCAACCGATCTGCCCCAGGGATGGCGCAAGGCCGCTGCCGGTCTGAAGCCGGGCCAGTGCGCGCCAGTGCGGCAGGAGGAAGGCCTGTGGCGCAGCCTTGGCCTGATTGAAAGCCGCCCGCCAGCGCACATCAGTCTGGCGGAGGCCTATCCGCTGGTGGAAGGCATCCTGCGGGAGCAGAAGATGTCTGAGGCTTTTGAGCGCTGGCTTGAAAAGGCTCTGGCCGATTCCGTCATCATGGTGGGCAAGGAGCTTGCCCCCGATCTGCTTGCGCCCCCGGCGTCCCACTCTGGCGGGCAGAGCAGTGATGCCCCCGCCGTGTCGGATGTTTCTGGCGCTGCGGAGGACATGAAGGCCCTGCCCCCCGGCAAGGATGATGTGTACGAGGGCGATGTGCCTGAAGGTACCCACGATCCCAACGCCAATGGAGCATTGGAAAATCAGGGGCATAGTCCCGAAACGGCCCCTGCTTCAAAAGCCTCGGGCGACCATCAGCGCAAGCGCGACAACGGCGGCTCCGCGCGGCGTCGCTGAGGATTTGCATGCAACATGCCCCGGCTGCTGGCTGCCTGATGGCTGCGGCTGCGGCAGTTGCATTGCATGTTGCGCTGGATTGGGATATAATTTTACAGATAAAGCGCGGAATTTTTGCGCGCAAGCAGGGAGTATAACGTGAGAAAAACGCTTATTTTGGCGCTGGTTATCTGTTTTATGACCGCTGTTGGCGCTCAGGCCGCACAGATCAACAAGGTGGCGGCCGTGGTGAACGGTCAGGTTATCACCATGTTCGATCTGCAGAAAAACGCTGTTCCTGATCTTATGCGGGCGCGTATCAATCCCAATGATCCCGCCCAGGCCAAGGCCGTGGACGCCGTGCTGCGCAAGGCGCTGGACGGTATGATCATGGATATTCTGGTTGCGCAGGAAGCCAAACGCCTCAAAGTTTCCATTTCTTCTTCTGAAATTGACAGCGAAATCACCAAGATCATGAAGGGGAACAACCTCACCAAAAAGCAGTTTGAAGAACGCCTGGCCCAGCAAAAGACCAGTGTCAGCGAACTGCGTGGCAATATTGAAAAAGGTTTGATTCGCCAACGTGTTATGGCAATGGAAGTGGGCCGTCGGGTAGTTGTGACCCCGGATGAGATCAAGGCCTACTACGATGCGCACAAGGACACCATGTATGACCGCACCGGTCTGCACATGGCCCTTCTGGTGTATCATCCCAATGCCAATGCTGCGGCTTTGGCTGCGCAGATCAAGTCTGGCGCGGTTTCGTTTGAGGAAGTCGTGCGCAAGTATTCCATCGCTCCCAACAAGGAAAACGGCGGCGACATGGGCGCAGTGGAGTGGGACAAGCTCAACCCCGAGTGGGAGGCCCGCCTCACCAAGATGAAACCCGGCGATGTAACGGATGTTTTTGAGCTTCAGGGCCGCAAGGCGCAGGTGCGTCTGTACCGCCCTGGCGGCGGCGAACTCAAGATGCTCACCTTTGAGCAGGCCAAGCCGATGATCGACGGCATCCTGCGCCAGCCCAAGGCTATGGAGCGTTTTGAGGACTACACCAACCAGCTTCGCAGTCGGGCCGTTATTGATATCAGAATGTAGCAGGGCCGCCACGGGTGGTTCCGGCTTTTTGCTGGCAACCGCCGCCCCCTCGGGGCGGCAAGACCATTATCGAGGCTTTTCATGACCTTAGTGGAATTGGGCGCTGCTTTGCGCGTTGAGCGCGAAAAGCGGGGTCTGGACATGGAAGATGCGGCAAACCGGCTGAAAATCAGCGCCCGTCTTCTGCGCGCTTTGGAGGAAGGGGACGAGACGTCCTTGCCCCCACTGGCGTACACCAAGGGGTTCATCCGTTCATACGCGTCCTATGTTGGCCTTTCGGCAGAAGAAGTCAGCGAGGCGCTTGGGGCGCTTGAGGCCGCTTCCGAGCCTGTAGCGCCGCAAAATGTTTATGAGCCCGAGATGGTTCTCACCCCGCGGCGTAACCTCAAGCCTATTCTGGCCGGGCTATTCATGGTGTGCGTGGTTGCTGTGGTGCTGGTTGCCTGGCAACAGGGAGTGTTTGATTTTTTGAGCCGGCAGACGCGCCGTCTGGCGCAGCCCGCCCCCTTGCAGAGCGCCGAGTCTGTTGACCCCGGCAATCTGACCAGTCGGCCTTCCGCCCCTGCTGCTCCCGCTCAGGGGCAGGCCCCGGCGCAGATGTCTGCCCAGGGTTCTGCGCAGGCTCCGGCGGTTGCCAGTCAGCCGCAAAGCGCTGCTGCTCCTGCACAGGGGCAGACCCCGGCCCAAACGTCTGGCCAAAGCTCTGGCCAGACTTCTGCGCAGGCTTCGGTTCAGCCGACAGGTCAGGCTGCCCAGCCTGCTGCCCCTGGTTTGCCCCCGGTGCGCGGCACTGCCGCAAATGTACCCGCTGCGGGGACGCCTGCTTCAACAGCTCCGGCGGCCTCCGCCGCTGCGCCCGCTGCCGCTTCGCAGGGCAGTGAAGTACCAGTTGGCGCCCACAAGCTTATTATCACCGCCACAGAAGAATGCTGGGTACACTCCAGCGCCGACAAGACCGACACTCGCCAGTTTTCGCTGCATAAGGGCGATACTTTTGCCCTTACGTTCAGCAAGAGCCTGGAGTTGAAGCTCGGCAACGCTGGCGGTGTGCGCCTGCGGTATGACGGTGAAGAACTGCCCCCGGCGGGGCAGAGCGGCCAGGTGCGCAATCTGGTGTTTCCCCCTGCGGACAGGCCATGACCGAATGGGCAGATCACGCGCTTGTGCTGCGTATCGGGCACTTTCGCGAGGCGGATCTGTGGCTGAAAATGCTTTGTCGCAAACACGGCCTGCTGACGCTGTTCGCCTTTGGCGGCAGCCGCAGCAGGCGTCGTTTTTGCGGCTGCCTGGATGTACTCAACAGCCTGCATTGCAGGGTAAAGGCCTCGGGGCGCGGCAGCTTTCTCAATCTTGAGGAAGCCGTGCTGCTGGCCGGGCCGCAAAGCCTGCGCGGAAACTGGCGGCGCATGGGGCTGGCGGCCAACTGCCTGCGGTTTGTGGAAGCGCTTGGCGTTAACGACGAAGGCGCGGACGAGGCCTTTCTGCTGGTTGAAGATTTGCGCAAAACGCTGGAAGAAGCGGAAAACGTGCCCTCGCTGCTGCCCCAGTTTTTCCGCCTGCGGTTTGCTGGCGTTTTGGGTTTTGCGCCTGATCTGGGCCGATGCGGCACATGCGGCGCAGCCATAACAGGCCCCGCGCAATTTGTGGTTGACGAGGCCCAGTTGCGCTGCCCCGCGTGCCGGGCGACAGCAGGGCCAGCGCGGTATGGCGTGGAACTGGGCGCGTCCGGGCTTGACCTTTTGCGTCATGTGCAGCAAGAATTTCCCTCCGGCTGGCATGCGGAAGAACTGCCTGCGGCAGATCGGCGCGCGTGCGCCAAGGTTATTGACGGTTTTGTGCAATATCACCTGGGTCTCTCGTGGGAAGGGGGCTACTTTCGCCACGTGTGACCGTGTTTGCGCCGAAATTTCCGATTCGGTTTGGGATGGTTTGGGGCGGCGTTATTATTGAACAGCCGCGCGTATGCGTCTGAAAAAGGCTACGAACAAAGGACAGCGCATGTATTTTCAGGATGTCATTTTAACTTTGCAGAACTACTGGGCCAACCAGGGTTGCGTCATCGAACAGCCTTCGGGTGTGGAATGCGGTGCCGGTACGTTCAACCCCAACACGTTTTTGAGGGTTATTGGGCCGGAACCGTGGAGCGTGGCCTATGTGGAACCCTCCCGCCGTCCTACGGATGGCCGCTACGGCGAAAATCCCAACCGCCTGCAACGGTATTTCCAGTTTCAGGTGATCATGAAGCCCTCGCCGGACAACGTGCAGGATCTGTATCTGCAAAGCCTCAAGGCGCTGGGCATCAATCCCGCGCAGCACGACATCCGTTTTGTGGAAGACGACTGGGAATCCCCCACCCTCGGCGCCTGGGGCCTTGGCTGGGAAGTGTGGCTCAATGGTATGGAAGTAAGCCAGTTCACCTATTTTCAGCAGGTGGGCGGCATTGATCTTTCGCCCATCAGCGTGGAACTGACCTACGGCCTTGAGCGCCTTACCATGTATTTGCAGGGCGTTGAATCCGTGTATGATCTGGCCTGGAACAAAAACGTCACCTACGGTCACATCTACCACCAGAATGAAGTGGAGCAGTCACGCCACAACTTTGAGGCCAGCAATCCTGAAATGCTGTTGCGGCATTTCAGCGATTTCGAAGGTCAGTGCAAAGTCCTGCTGGAGCAGGGGTTGCCTTGGCCTGCCTATGATTACTGCCTCAAGTGCTCGCATACATTCAACCTTCTGGACGCCCGAGGAGCCATCTCCATCACGGAACGCACCGGCTATATCGGCAGGGTGCGCGCTCTGGCGGCTGGAGTGGCACGACTGTACGCAGCCCAGCGTGAAGAACTGGGCTATCCCATGCTCAACAAGGATGCGAGGTAAGCCGTGGCGACCTTTGTGCTTGAAATCGGCAGCGAGGAGTTGCCTTCCCGTTTTCTGGCCCCCGAAGAAGGGGAGCTGGCCTCCCGTTTTAGCGGCGCTCTGGACGAGGCCGGGCTTGAATACGGTGCGCTGCGCGTTATGAGTACGCCCCGTCGCGCGGTGGTGATTGTTGAAGACCTCAACCCTGTACAGGTGGAGAGGGAAGAGGTCGTCTCCGGCCCGCCCGTACGCGTGGCCTATGATGCCGAAGGCAAGCCCACCAAGGCCCTTGAGGGGTTTGCGCGCACCAATGCCTGCGCTCTTGAAGACGTTTTTCGTGTGGAAACGGACAAGGGCGAATACGTGGCCGTGCGCAAACGCACCGGCGGCGCGCCCGCAGTCGGCTTGCTTGCTGATATCTGCCCCTCGGTGATTACCGCGCTTTCGTTCCAGAAACGCATGCGCTGGGGCGCATATTCGCTGGCCTATGCCCGTCCGCTACGCTGGATACTGGCGCTGCTTGACGATGCGGTGGTGCCCTTTACCGTTGGCCCCATGGCCTCTGGCCGTGAGACCTGCGGGCACCGCATCCACGGCGCTGGCCCTTTTGCTGTGGCGCATGCCAATGAATTTCTGGCCACCCTCGCCGGGGCCTGCGCCATTACCATTGATCCTGCCCAACGCCGCAATGTCATTATTGAGGGCGGCAATGCCCAGGCGGCTGCCGCTGGCGGCAAGGTGCTGTGGAAAGACAGCCTGCTGGACGAAGTGCAGGGCCTTGCCGAACACCCTGTGCCGCTGCTGGCCGATTTTGATCCCGCCTATCTTGAGGTGCCGCGCGAAGTGCTGCTCACCAGCATGGAAAGCCACCAGAAGAGCTTTGGTATTGAAGGGGCCAATGGCGAACTGCTGCCGCATTTTCTCACCGTGCTGAACCTCACCCCCGAAGACATGGGCGTGGTCAAGCGCGGTTGGGAACGTGTGCTGCGCGCCCGGCTTGAAGACGCCCGCTTTTTCTGGCAGGCCGACCTGCGCGATACCTTTGATCACTGGCTGCAAAAGCTGGATACGGTCATCTTTATCGGCGGGCTTGGCAGCATGGGCGACAAAACCCGCAGGCTTGAGGCTCTGTGCCGCTGGCTTGCCGAAAGCTGCGCGCCAGAGCTTGCCGATGATGCCTCTCGCGCCGGACGCCTTTCAAAGGCGGATCTGGTGAGCGGCCTTGTGGGCGAGTTTGATACCCTTCAGGGCATCATGGGCGGCATCTATGCTGGCCGCAAAGGCGAAAGCAAGGCCGTGGCCGAAGCTCTGGGCGAGCAGTATCTGCCCGCCGGGCCGGATTCTCCGCTGCCCAAGAGCCTCGCAGGCGCGCTGCTCTCTATGGCGGACAAGGCCGATACCCTCGCGGGTTGCTTCGGCCTCGGCATGATCCCCACTGGCGCTGCCGACCCCAACGGCCTGCGGCGCTGTGCGCTGGGTATCATCCGCATCATGCTCGAGTTCGGTCTTGCGGTTGACGTGCGGCAGTTCTTTGCCAAGGCGCAACAGCTTTATGGCGATCGCCAGTGGAAGCTTGCCCCGCACGATGCTCTGGACAAGCTCATGGATTTTTTTGCGGCGCGTTTGCGCAACTATTTCATGAGTCAGGGACAGGACACGCTGCTGGTGGATGCGGCCCTTGGCGCGGGCGCAGAAGATGTGAAGGACTGCGGCGCTCGCCTTGCTGCGCTGGCGGCCTTTAGTCAGGCGGCGGACTACGAAGCTGCGGTGCAGACCTTCAAACGTGTTGCCAATATCCTGCGCAAGCAGGGCCAGGCCGAGGAACTTTCTGACCATTGGGATCCTGCCTTGCTGCGTGAAGACGCGGAAAAGGCGCTGGCATCCACGCTGGAAGAAATGCTGCCTCGCCTTGATGCCCTGTGGGCTGCCCACGATCATGCCTCGGCACTGGCCTGCCTGAGCGCGGTACGCCCCGCTGTGGACGCCTTTTTTGCCGGTGTGATGGTTATGTGCGATGATGCGGATCTGCGCCGCAACAGATTGAGCATGCTGCGCGGCCTTGGCTCGCGGTTTGCGCGTCTGGCCGATTTTTCGGCCTTGCAGATGTAGGTTGTTCAACGGTTTTGCGGGGGGAGAGGGGAGCTTTTGACGGTTTTCCTCACCCTCAAACAAGAAAATGTTAGATAAAAAGACACGATTGCTTGACAGCTAATCGTGCCAGTGGTAAGAACCCTTCTTCGCGACAACGCGCTAACTTTTGTTTTCATGGCTTGCGCGGGCAAGCCCAACATATGTGGAGGATTCAAAGTGGCCAACCATAAGTCAGCCCTCAAGCGTCACAAGCAGAGCTTGCAGCGGGCAGGCCGCAATCGCGCCGCCCGTACCCGCGTGAAGAATGCCATCAAGCAGGTTCGCGCCGCCATCCAGAACAACGAACAGGGCCAGGCCAGCGAAGCTCTGTCAAGCGCCACTTCCGTGCTCGCCAAGGCTGCCGGTAAGGGTGCCCTGCACTGGAAGAAGGCCGCACGCAAGATTTCGCGTCTGGCTCATGCCGTTAACGGCATCAGCGCGTAGTAGTTTTATTTACTGGTTTGAGGCGTGCTTGCCCAAGGGGCAAGCACATTCCCTTACGGGAAGTTGCAGATAATAATTTTTAACAAGTTCACAGGCTTTTCAAAAAATATTTTGAAAAAAAGCTTGACGGCGACTGTGACTTGCGTTAGTTTCCTCTTCGTTGAACGCGCTCGTAGCTCAGCTGGATAGAGCAACAGGCTACGAACCTGTAGGTCAGGAGTTCGAATCTCTTCGGGCGCACCATAAAAATCAAGCCCTTACGGTTAATCGCCGTAAGGGCTTTTTTGTTTTGTCACACTTTTAGCCACTATTTAGCCACAAGTTTTAGTTGCAAGGTTTTTAGCCGTCAGCCTCCCCTGGTAGTCGAGTGTTTTGCCAGCTACTAGAGCCGCCAATCTCTCCACGCCCGTTTTCTCCACATGTCGCCCATATGTCGCTCACAAATCGGTTTTAAGCTCCATTTTTATATTGAACGTAATTTTGTGTGTTCAAAAATAATCCTCGCTAAGAATCAAAATTTGAAGGACTTGGAAAAATCCATTTTTAGTGTAAGGATTTTTTTAGAGGAAAGTTTGATTTTGCCCATATCTTAGGAGCGAGGAGCCCCCCCCCCACACGATGGCGAAGAGTGTCTTCCCGCCGCCAATGGTGAGCGGAATAGAAAGGAGAAATAACACCAACTGCTAATTCTCTTTGTGCCGCTGGGTTAGAAAAAATGGTGGCTTGGTCAATGTATTCCTAAAGTTGAAGCACCAAATAAAATCACTGAGTTAGAAAATGCTCCGTAAACCTTTCTTGCTCTGCCTAATATCACAAAAAATCATAAAACATTTTTTTGCGCAGCTGTTAGATGCTTACATGCTACCAAAAAAATTGCCTCTCGAGGCACTCTTAATGACCTTTATTTAACTGCTCAGTAGAAAAATGAGGATATAAAACGCACTGCTGTAGCAGGTACGATCAATACTTGCAGACAGTCACCTCAGACAACGATCTGGCATTTTACCACGCAACAGGCCTAAGCTATTTAGCAAAAAATGCTACTTCAGTGTAGCAATAATCTAAATCTATGGGGGGAGGTGATATGAAAATTTCACGTATAAAAATTCAGAATTTTAGAAATTTTTCAGAACTAGATGTTCAAACAAGTGGTCGAACTGTAATTGTTGGCGAAAATCGTGTTGGAAAAACAAATTTACTGTATGCTCTTCGATTACTCTTAGATGCAACTTTGCCAGATAGCGAACGCCAGCTTTGTCGTTCTGACTTTTGGGATGGTTTAGAAGTCCTAAGTAGTCAAACTAAGATTAAAATCTTTGTTGAAATTATGGACTTTGAAGAGGATTCAAATATATTAGCTCTTCTTACCGATTTTCGACTTGATGATGATCCTGATACAGTCAGGTTAACATATGAATTTAGGCCAAAGCCAAATGCAAGCAATCCGCCTCAATCTGATGCTGACTATGAATTTATATGTTATGGAGGTGAGCATGAAGAAAAAAGCCAGTTTGGGTATGACGTGCGGCGTAGAATACGTTTTGAATTGCTTCCAGCATTGCGTGATGCAGAGAGTGACTTATCAAGTTGGCGACGTTCTCCTTTGCGCCCATTGCTGGAAACTGCATTTAGCGAAATAGATGGAGATGAGCTTGAAAATGTGAAACAATCAATAGAAACTGCTACAGATAAAATTTCTGAGTTTGAGGTTTTGAATAGTCTTGAAAATAGCATTATGGATCTTTTTACTTCAATGAGCGGTCCTAAACAGGCTGTAAATTTTAGTCTTGGTATAGGAACGACCAATATTTCGCATATTTATAGAAATATTAAGTTGCTTATTGACAATGAAAAACGTCAGGTTTCTGATGCTAGCTTAGGTTCTGCGAACATAATATTTCTTACATTAAAGTTCTTAGATATAAAACGCCAAGTTGAAAACAATAGCAGAGACCATACAATTCTCTCAATAGAAGAACCAGAAGCACATCTTCATCCTCATTTGCAGCGTTCAGTGTATAAATATTTTTTTGAAAATCTTGACTTTGATAATACGGAAAGCCCTATTTCGATCTTCTTAACAACGCATTCGCCACACATAGCAAGTATTTCTCCAATCGATTCATTGCTTTTATTAAAAAGTACAGACAATAATGGTACTATTGGGTATTCAACAGCTAGCATCGGTCTTTATGAGGAGGAAAAAGAAGATTTAACTAGATATCTCGATGTAACAAGAGCTGAGATTTTATTTGCACGAGGTGTATTACTTGTTGAAGGTGACGCTGAAAAGTTTCTTATTCCTACGTTTGCAGAAAATTTGGGGTACGATTTAGACCAACTTGGAATATCTGTCTGTTCCGTTTCTGGCACTAACTTTTCTCCATATGTAAAATTTCTTAGTGCATTAAATATTCCTTTTGCCGTACTGACTGACTGGGATCCACAACCAAATGATAAATTGCCACTTGGAGCGAATCGCGCAAAACAACTTGTGAGGTTAGTTACAGAGCATGATGAAGACATGTGTAATAAAACAATAGAAGCTATAGGTAAATTAATTGAGAAAAATGCCTGGGGAAAATTCGATGAAATATGCAATATTCATGGAATATTTACAAATGCAGATACACTAGAGATAGAATTACTCGATGATTTTAAAAATGAAATTATAGATACTCTTAAAGAGCATAATTTTAGCCAAAGGCGTCTGGAGTTGATGGAACAATGGAGAGTAACAGATGATTTATCAGGAGAAGATAATGAAGAATTATTGAAAATGATCGAAACCATAGGAAAGGGACGCTTTGCACAGCGCCTTGCTTCTCGTATTTCTGGAACAAAGCTTCCTTCATACATTAAGGATGCTATTAAATTCGTGGTGGCGCATGTCTAGCCGATTTTACTACCTGAAATCTGCTGATGAGCTTCGTAATAATCCGGGGCAGTGGGCAGCGTATGAATCCAAGGGCAATAGCATTGTCATTGCTGGCCCTGGGAGCGGTAAAACAAAAGTTTTAACAACAAAATTAGCTAGAATTCTTGCAGAAGATGTTAGAGAGCCACGGTCTGTAGCGTGTATAACATATAGCAATGAATGTGCGCGCGAACTTGAAAGAAGACTTTCTATCCTTGGCATTGAGCAAAATCGGAGAGTATTTATCGGTACTGTTCATTCTTTTGCTCTAGTGCATATTATAATTCCATATGCAAAAACTGCCCAATTAGGTCTCCCTGAGGATTTTAAAGTTGCGCGAGAGAGTGACACCAAGCTTGCTCTAGAAAGAGCTTTTCATAAAACATTAAAGAGATCTGATGATCCACAATATTATATGTTCCCAATGAATGAATACCGGTGTTCAATACTGGATAGGTCAAGTTCGATGTGGGCAAACACCAACCAATATCTTGCAAGTCTTTCTACTGCATACGAAAGTGAATTAAGAAGTATGGGGCTTATTGACTTTACTGATATGCCGTTACTTGCTTTGTCAGCATTAAAGAAAAATGATTGGCTTCAGAAAGCCATAGTCGCTAAATTCCCAACTTTAATCATTGATGAGTACCAAGATTTAGGCCTTGCACTCCACAATATGGTCATGACTCTCTTAAGTTCTGGAATACGTATTTTTGCTGTAGGCGACATAGATCAATCCATTTATGGATTTCAAGGTGCGCAACCAGCGATGATAGATGAATTGATGTCGACAAACAGTGTAGAAACTCACAGGCTAAGGTTAAACTACAGATCAGGAGCTAGTATAGTAGCGGCATCAACCATAGCGCTTGAAGAACATAGGGATTACGAGTCTGCGGCAAATGAGGAAAGTTTAATTTTTTTTCACCCCCATCAAGGAGATTATAAAGAACAAGCACAATGGCTATTTTCGTCAGTGCTGCCTTCTATATTATCACGTCTTCCATGGATTAATTGGAGTGATATTGCGTTACTCTACCCTGGAGCGTGGATTGGGAATAGCCTAGCAACTGAGGCAGCCAAGCATGGTATTTCTATCGTTCGTAACGACAAGAATGCAATTTATCCACGAAGTAGTAGGCTGCTACGATGGATCGAGCACTGTGCAGAATGGTGTTGTGGAGGATGGAAGACTGGTAGTCCAAGGTTTTCACAGCTCGCAAGGCAAGGTATTACTTTTTTTATCGAGAAGCTTCCTGATAAGCAAACGGTTTTGTTTCAGCAAAAACTTGTTTCATTTCTTTGGTCTTCAAGGGATTCAGCTGTATCGCTAGCCTCATGGCTAGAAAATTTTCATAGAGATATTTTTTCCGAATTGCTTGCAACATGTAGTTTTATACATAATGAGTCAGAAAATTTTCAAAATTTTTTTGAAAAATGCAAAAGTGGCGAGCTCAAAGAGATGTCTCTTGAACAATTTGCTGGCCAAGGAAGTAATCAAGACAGCCTAGTTTTAACTACATTGCATAGTTCTAAAGGGCGTGAATTTTCAGTGGTCATTCTGTTTGGGATGGATGAAGGGCGCATTCCACGCCCTAAACCAGTTGAAAAAGAAATTATTGAGTCAAGAAGGCTTTTTTATGTTGGCTTCACACGAGCAAAAAAAGAAGTTCACATCATGTATACTGAGAAGAATCCTTCTCGCTATGTTACAACTGTCAAAAAGTGGATAGATTCATCTGAAAGATAGGCATGTTTATTTTGACTTTGATAGAATGATTAATTCACAATTGTATGATTTGCTTTTGAATTATTTAATAGACTGCTGCATCTTAATGCCTCTTAAGTTTTCAGCGAGAAAATTTTAGGTTCTTTTTTTCCCTTTGACTCTTCCTAGTGACATTCGTACTTAATGACTCACTGTGCGTTAAGTGCGGTGTGATTCATTGATTTCATTTTTTACAACAGAAATTTGTTCTTGTCTTGGTTCCGAAACGAGCCGAAGGCGAGTTTGCCTGGCCCCGCAGGGCTGGATTGCCCGCAGTGCCCAAAGCGCAGCTTTGTGGACACAAGGGCCATCCAGCTATGATCTTATGACTTGTTCATATTCACTCTATATTTAGATGTTTCGTAGACATATTTAGAAGTTTTTCAGATAAACTGATGCACTTCACCATTAGTCTATAGTTGTACAATAGCACTTCAATACAAGTTATAAAATATGAAAAAATAATTTTCATAAAAAATGAAAAAAATTATTGTTAAAAAACAATAACTTTTTGAAAAAGCTCAGAATTTCTTCAGACGACCTTCAGACAGTTTACAGTTGTTCCACAATAATATTTATAGTCAGAAAAATTTTTTGTAAAATTTTTGCATATTTGACAATTTTTTTTAGAGTGCTACATATAAAAGTATAGAAAAAATAAGAGTAGCTTTTATGTAAAACAGAAAAATATTTAGAGCTTTTACAGAGCTATTCAAAAAAAACACATTTAAAATAAAGGACAATTACAATGGAAGCAAAGAAAACTTTGGATGAAACACAAGTTTTTAAAGTAAAGGCAGGGCTTGAAAAGATTGCAGTTTCAAAAGAATCACAGTCGCTCACTAAAAACATAAAGACTTTTAAGAGTGAAATTCGGGCGTCGCGTAAAGCTGGCAGAACGTGGAAAGAGATCGCCAACATCTTTTCTGAAGCAGGCGTACAGGTGAGTGAGAGTCTTTTAGCAACGGAATGTGGAGAAAAACGCAGGAAGATTCAGACAAAACAGAATGATTCTAAAGTAGCGGCGCAGAAAGTTTTAGTTAAACCGCAGATGAATCACACGCCACATACAGCCGCAGCGCAGAATGTTGAAACACAAGAAAGATGTAGGCCGACTATTAAGCCAGATCGGGCTGAGCTGTGAGAGATATTTTTTTTAAGGATACTCCCGTTTAAACGGGGATTTTTAATTTTTGAAGCACGCACCGACCATGCCGCGTTGCGGCACGGTTCCCGGTGCGGGGCCGGTTGTGTGCTTAGGGGGTGAGGGCAGACTTTTAGGAAGGAAAAAGACGGGCTTTAGTCATAAACAAAGCTCAAATTTGCGTTTTTGAGCCTCTTTTGGGTGTGGTAAAAAATATGACATAATGAGGGGCTAGAGGGGCGGGGAATCTTCTTTATCTTTGCTTGCTTTCTTTTTTCTTAGTTATTATTGAAAAGAAGTTGTCGGTTATTTTTTGTTTATCACTGAAAAATAGATAAAAGGAGAAATGCCATGACAAAAGAAAATACGAGAAAAATTGGCCGTGACGCTGGAAGTGGCAAGTTTATACCAGTTAAAGAAGCTGAAAAACGCCCTAAAACAACTGTCATTGAAACGGTTAAAGTGCCTGATAAAAAGAAGAAATAGCGCACCTTGGTTGTATGGCATTTAAGGACGGAGTGATTCCGTCCTTTTTTGCCAGGACACTCCTCCCTATTGCCCAAGGATTGGCATCAGAATGACCTTTTCGCTTGATTGCTTGGCTTAAAGGCCAAGCAATGATGAAAGGGTTTGTGTGCTTTGCCCCATGTTCACCCCCAACCGGCCCCGCGCCCCGAAGGGGTGCGTGCTTCATTAATTAAGGTTTTTCATTTTGAAGCTGTTCCCGTTTTTATTTTGACAAAAAAACGGGAACAGAAAACGGGAACAGCATTTTATTTGTATTTAAACAACTTTTTAGCTCTGTTCCCGTTTTCCCGTTGTTCCCGTTTTCATTTGAGCTAGTATAGAGAGTGAAGGTTCTTTTTCTGTTTTTTTGAAATATATTTTAAGTTTTTGCCAAATACTATGAAATTATATATGAAAAACAACAAAAACGGGAATTTTCTTCTTTCATCTGTCCTTTTCTCTATCTTCCCCATTTTGCAGCGGGAACAACGGGAAAACGGGAACGCCCTTATGTTATAAGGGGTTTTTGTTCCCGTTTTGCGTTCCCGTTTTTTTTGTTCCCGAAAAACGGGAACAGACCCAAAAAAAGGGGCTGTTTGCCCCCTTGGTTAGACTGCCATGCCGTTTGTAAGCTCTCTACAAAAATCTTGGACTGGTATGCCGTCCATAAGCTCGCCTTGTATAAAGAGCTGATTCGTAAGTATTTCTTTCTCTTCAATTTCTTTTTTAAGTTGACTCGTCTTTTCGTCATTTATCCTAATGACATAGCATCGAATTTTGCCAACACCAGGAAAGCTTTTTTTGGTTTTAATGCGTCCGGCTTCCTGGCATTCTAAAATACCTTCTTTTTGCAGCACTTTTGCGGCTTTTTTCGTATTAAAACCTTTGAAAATTTCTTGTTCCCAAGATTCTTCTAGAACATAAAATTCGTCATCACTTCTAAAACCGCACCTATTTATACAGATTTGTTCGATTTCGTTTCCTTCTGCATCGGTGCGGGGTTGTAAGTTTTGAAAACGGCTCTGACCATGTTTTTCAATAAAGAGCTGCATTGTTTTTATAATATTTTTATCTTCCCCAGCTCCTTGACCGCCTCGCATTTCTAACCAGCTTTCAAAACATTTTCTTACTGCGGTTTCAATATGTTCTATTGTGTGAGGGAAAATACCATGTTCCACAGCTATTTTCCCAGCAGCAAGGCACATGCCAAACCTCATAGCAACCCTCAAAACTTGTCCATCTGCTTTTTCTTCACAAACTCTTTTTGCAAAATCTTCGCTTAATACTTTGATTTTTTTTGAGATTTCATCTGTTTTGATTAAAGCTTCTACAAAAGCAGGCCCAGCAGTCCCATAAAACTCACGCGAAACATCTTTTATTTTTACTGCAAATTCAGCAGGTTTCATGCCGTGGCAGTCTTCAAAAACGCCCATATTTCGCCCAGCATCGGCAAGGATTTCTGCAATTCTAACTGCTTGTCCTGCCTGTAATTTTTTGTCAACTTCTGAAAGTTTTTGAGAGAGTGTTATTTCTCCAGAAGATAGAAATGTGGTTCTCCATGTCTGTGCGGCTTTTGCCTGTCCATCACGCCCAGCGCGAGATTTTCCCGTTCCATTTGCAAGCATATATGCAAGGTCGCTGCAAGCTTTTGCGGGGGCTTCTCCAATTTCGTCTAAAACTAGGCATGTATCATTGCTAAAAACTGCAAGGCTTTCAGCTGCATTGTCAGTGGTGCGCCAAGATTTAAAATGGCCTCCCTGGTCGCCCCATATTGATGCGGCGAGGCGTAGTGCTGTCGATTTTCCCTTTGATGATTCGCCAACGATATGGAAACCGCCAGATTCCCCGCCTGTCAGGTAGAGCATCGGCCCTGTCAGGGCGGCGCACATCATAAATGTTAGTCGAGAATTTCCTACGCTTTTTTCTGCAACTTCACGTTTCCACTCTTCTAGTGTTCCAGCTTCTCTATACATTTTTGCTGTGCCTGGGGTCTGCTGCATAACTACTTTTTCGGCTTTTTCGGCTCCTAAATTCTTATGTGGAAGAGCAAATGTCCTGGCGTCTTCGCTCCAGCCCGTTTTTGTGGCAAGTCTGGCACGTTTTGTTGTGTAAGTATCCGCGCTTGCGAGAAATTCTTTAACATTCATAATACCTTCTGGCGTTACGCTAAAACCGTGGCCTTGAAGATATGAAAGCCACTCATTACCGGGTTTATTGAGCATGTCCCACGGCATTGCCCATGTATGAATATTTTTATCAGGATCAGTCCATTGCAAAAGGACGCCCCAGCCAGAATTGTCTTCAGTTCTTGTCATTGCAAGAATTTCAATCGGGCTAGAAATTTTTTGTATTTTTACAAGTTCCTTTGACTCTTCATCAAACACAACTTTCCAGAATCCATCTCCATATTTCTTAACTTTTTGTGCTCTTTTGACTTTTAATTCTTCTTTATTATTTGGTTTTACTTGAATTTTAGTTTTTTCAAAGTCTTCAGATTGTTTTTTTAAACGTGTAACAAAGTTTGTCTTAGTCATGATGCACCTCATTAAATTTATAATATTTATTTTTTACTGTTTACTTTTTTTTGTTTTGTGCTATCATGTGGTTATCTGAAAGTATGATAGCTTTTTTCTTTCTACAGCCGCAATCTAGCTCATTGCGGCTTTACTTTTGTTGAATACGTTTAGATTCAAAAAAATCTTTCACGTCAGTCGATTTATAATATGTCTTTCTTCCAATCTTGTAGCAGGGCGCATCTTTTCCTTTTCGCCTCCTCGCTCTAAGTCCGGCTAGAGTGATGTCCCACAATGCGGCCACTTCTTTCTCAGTCATTTTGTCTTCAAACATAGTAACTCCAAATAAAAAAATGTAATTTCGTGTAACTTGGAATAACAATAACACATCAAAACACCTTTTCAAGTCATTTTTACTGTTGACAAAGTTTAGTAATCGCACTTTAGTCACATTTCACAAAAAATTATCGTTGTAAAATAAAGAAAAAGCCCCTCGCATGAGGGGCTTTTTTAATATAAAAAATTTAAATATTTTTTTAAAGGGCTTTAAGAGTTTCTATTAGTTCAATTGGTGTTGACTTCATTTTATGAATCGGATTTTTATGCTGTTTAAAAGTAGTAGATTTATTTACTGAAGTGCGATTTTCGTTATTTTGTATAGCGATTTTCTCTCCAGCCTTAATTCTTGCAGCGTCAATTATAGAAATACGGTATTCTCCAAGCATTTTGTATAGCGGCAAAACTCCTTTTTTGTAATGCCTAAACGCAGTGGCGCGTGAAATTCCTAGGAAAGTGCATAGTTCTGGTACAGTCAGAATGTCTTTGCCCGTGCCGCTTATGGCAGCTTGGGCAAAATCTTGGGCCGCTGGTGAAAGACAGCTAAAATCATTAAGAAGCATCCTTGTTTTCCAATTGTTTTGCCTTTGTTCACGCATGCAGGGCAAAAAGCTGCTGGTATGCGTCATTATGTAACTTACGTTCTCATAGTTCGAAAACGATACAATATAATTCTATTTGCGTCAATATGTTTTATAAAAATTTTATAATATATGCATTCTGTTTTAATTTGTCAATAGTTTTGAAAATTCTACTGTTGTTATTTTTTAAAGCGTATCAATAGCTTGTGACAAATGGCTCGGCGCAAGGTGGGCGTATCTTTCTGTTACGGTCTGTGTCGTATGGCCCATCAAACTAGCAATGGTGTGCATGGGCGTTCCTCGCTGCGCAAGCCAGCTAGCGAAAGTATGACGCAGGGTATAGGGAACTACTTTATCCGTATCTCTTGTTATGCCGTTATTTAATTTTAAATCATCAACAACTCTTTTAAATGTGTCTGAAATTTCCGTTGTTTCTTTGAATATTAGTTCATATAAAGAAAGTTCTTCTCTTTTTGGTCTGATTTCATCAAGTGCAAGCTTAATCTTATTGCTCATTTTTATATTCCTTGGCCCGCCTTTAATCGTTTTTGTTTCTTTATGGATATAAATATTATCGTTCTCAACGTCTGCCCATCTTAGATTGTGCATTTCTCCAGGCCTGATTCCAGAGTAGAGCAAGAGGGTGGCCTTTACCCAGGTAATAAGGCTTCTTGATTTAAGCTCTGAAAGAAGTCTTTCGGCCTCTGTCTCTGACAAAAAACGCTGGCGGGCCACTTTTGAGGCGGGAGCAATCTTTTTAATGGTCTTTTCCCTGGTTGGATTTTCGCCCGAACAGTAACCAAGATTTTTGCCGAAATTCCAAAGCTGGGAGATTACATCTAAATGTTTATTGATTGTGCTTAGTGATTTTTGTTTTGGAATTTCTAGTTTTCCTCTTATATTTCTTAGCTGTGTTGGATTTTTACATTCAACTATAAAATCTGTTATGCGGTCTGGTGTGAGTTTGGAAAGAATGATATTTTCAAACATTGGTTTAATTGAAACTTCCCACCTCCCAGTTTCTTCTTTTACTGTCCTTAAATTTCTAACTTCATATTGCCTTGATTTTATGTAATCGTTCCATATGTTGCCAAAAGTTTTATTGCGTAAGGCTTCCATTTTAATTTGTTCTTCAGCCTCTGTCTTTGCTTCAATTATTGCTTGATTTTTAAGCTGATTTTCTTCTTTGAGTTCTTTAAAAGTTCCTGGTTTTTTGCCTTCTTTGCGGTTTCTTGCCAATCTTGTTGATAAGTCGATGACAAACAACTCTGACCAATCTTCAGATTCCCATCCTAAACTTTCTGAAATAACCTTTTCACCCATCCTATATTTCAGTTGCCAGTACCTATCGCGCTGACGGCTTCCCTTTTTTACCATTCGAGATTCATGTTCATAGTACCTGATTCCTTTTTGAAATGTCTTCCACACGATAGCCATTTTTTACGCCCCTTATTTTTAGCCACTATTTAGCCACAGATTTTGATACAAGTTGAATTAATCTGATATAAATTGATATATGTTGAATTTCTAAAAATCAAGCATTTAGGCGGTTATTGGCTATATTTTGGCGTCTAGGTAGGATGCTTAGTTGTTATATTTGACAGGCTACGAACCTGTAGGTCAGGAGTTCGAATCTCTTCGGGCGCACCATAAAAATCAAGCCCTTACGGTTAATCACCGTAAGGGCTTTTTCTGTTTTTGGTGGCTGTTGGGTGACCATAGCGGCTCAGTGCTAAAGGCTAAAGCCGTTCAGCTGACAGCTCGTCCATCAGCCATTTCATCAGTGCAGAAGGCACACAAATCTCTCGTGATATTCAGTTGCGGCGAGGCTGGGGAGAGTGGCGAACTCACGCAAGAGGAACTTGCGTGGAAACCGCTTGCCGCAACATTGCGATCAATTCCTACTCATCTCAATGGCAACCAAACTGATGCCGGCACTCTTTCTCCAAAGGTGAGCTGTACCGGGCGCTGCGTCATGCCGAAATAACCAGTGCGTCTCATTTTTTGGGCATAAACCTGCACATGTTGCGTGCGTATGTCTCCCGCTGTGCAGCAACTGGCCGCACCCTCACCGCAAAATGGCTTTTCTGTCTTTATGTCGAAGCTCATCAACTCCCTGCCAGCATAAAAAATTCTTCAGGGCGCAGAATTGTTACGGTTTTGCCAGAGAATGGCCCGAACAGTCCGCTTTCTTCCTGCTGCCGCAATATCTTGTACAAGGAGATTCTGTGTACGCCCAAAAGGCTGGCCATCTCCTGCTTGGAAACTCCCATATCGGCTGTAAGGGGGTCGCTGCCTGGGATTATGTGTTGCGCCAAAAATTTGCAGGTACGGGCCAACACGTTATCAAGGTACAGTGAGGAAGCCTGATTTGAAAGTACCCGCAATTTGCGGGACATGGAACACAGCAGATTGATGAGCAGATGGGGATAGTCCTTGCAGATTTCTTCTACATTTTCAGCCGTAAAGGCATAGCTCACGCAACCGGTTGCACACGAAAAATAACTCTCGGCAGGCATGGGATCAAAAAACGGCGTTTCACCAAAAACGCATCCCTCGTGAATGTACCAGAGGATTTTTTCGACCCCTTCCATGTTCTGATTCGTCAGCCGGACCCTACCTCGATCCAAAAAGTACAATTCTTGCCCAAAGGGTACGCGATGCCCCTTGGGCCAAACCAGCTTTCGCCCCAGATGCAATACTGAACGCCAGCTGGAATTCATTTCACGCATTTCCTTGAAGGCCAGGCTGCGTCCACAATTGATGCCGCGATTTTCCATTTTGCCTCCTTAGAACAGTTGCTCTGGCATTCTGATAACAGGGTTTTGCACCAAAATGCAATTAATTGTGAAAAATGTTGCAAATGAAACACGTGCCTTCCCTGAATCCGTACTATCCTGCCCCGTAGAGTGGATCAAATACCTTGTGCGCTGTTCCTCGCCTTCTGCTGGATATTGGCGCATTCCGCAAACATCAATTGATCTGGAGGAATTTAATATGGGCCATCCAACAATTTACCCCACAGGCGTTACCATATTCAAACCTGAAAAATGCTGGGGCGGGTACACCATCTTTCAGGCTCAGGAAGTTGGCGCTGTGCTTATGGATATGAACGGACATGAAATAAATGTCTGGAAGGGCGTTCACGGTATGCCCAATAAAATTTTCCCCGGCGGGTACCTTGTGACAAGCAGAGGACGCCGCAGTGGTAAATTCAGTGTGCAGGACGGCCTTGATGTTGTCCAGGTTGACTGGGACGGCAACATAGTATGGAAATTCGATCAAAATGAATTTGTTGAAGATCCTGGCTATCCGGGCCGCTGGCTTGCACGTTATCACCACGACTTCCAGCGTGAAGGCAACCCCGTGGGCTACTATGCCCCCGGCATGGAACCCAAGGCGCTTGAAGGCAAGACCCTTATCCTGGCGCACCGCAACGTGCGAAATAGCGCAATCAGCGACAAGCAGCTGCTTGATGACCTCATCCTTGAGGTGGACTGGGAAGGGAACATCCTCTGGGAATGGTCGTGCAACGAGCATTTCGACGAAATGGGTTTCCGCGAAGGCCCCAAAAACACGCTTTGCCGTAACCCCAACTACCGTCCGACCCAGCCCGAAGGCATGGGCGACTGGATGCACATCAACTCCATGTCTGTGCTTGGCCCCAACAAATGGTACGATGCTGGCGATGAACGCTTTCATCCTGACAACATTATTGTTGATGGACGCGAGGCAAACATCATATTCATCATCAGCAAAAAGACCGGAAAGATCACCTGGAAGATCGGGCCGGACTACGACACCTCCCCCGAACTCAAAGCCATAGGCTGGATCATCGGTCAGCACCATGCGCACATGGTGCCGCACGGCTTGCCGGGCGCAGGCAACATCCTTGTTTTCGATAACGGCGGCTGGGGCGGCTACGACGTGCCCAATCCCGGCTCGCCCACGGGTGTGAAAGCAGCCCTGCGCGACCATTCCCGCGTTCTTGAGATAGACCCGGTTTCTCTCAAGATTGTCTGGCAGTACACACCCAAGGAAGCCGGATTCCTTGAACCCATGGACAGCAACCGCTTCTACAGCCCCTTTATCAGCGGCATGCAGCGCCTGCCCAACGGCAATACCCTCATCACCGAGGGTTCTGACGGGCGCGTATTCGAGGTTACCCCCAACCACGAAATCGTGTGGGAATTTATTTCACCTTACTGGGGCAAGCATGTGCCCATGAACATGACCTACCGCGCATACCGTGTGCCTTACGAATGGGTGCCGCAGGTGGCAAAGCCAGTAGAAACGCCTATTGAACCGCTGAATGTTTCTACCTTTCGTGTGCCTGGGGCAGCCGCAGCAGGAGATCGCGCCAAAGAAGTGACCGTTGAGGGCTGCCAGCCCTACGAAGGCAGTAACGCGCTTTGCGTGGCTTCTGTGGAAGATCCCAAAGGCTAGTGCCTTAGAGAAAATTTGCGTTGAAGTGCTTTTGGGTTCGCCTCTGCCTAGTAGCGGGGCGAACCCGTGATCCCCGCTTTCACAGGAGATCCTCATGATTATCAAGACTTCAGACCTGACGCCCGGGCTGCTTGCCAAATGGGGCATCAATCTGGCGCTCCCCCTGGCCTTGTATTTCGTCCTTCCCCGCAGCGAAAGTCTTACTCCCCCCATGATCGCATTTCTGGCGGTCACGCTATGGGCCGTAATCGCATGGGCTCTGGACACGCTGAATGACATTGCCGTGGGTATCCTGCTGCCCATTCTTTATGTGCTGCTTTGCAGCACACCCCAGAAGGTGGTTTTTGCTCCGTGGCTTTCCGAAGTGCCGATCATCGTTATTGGTGGTTTCACTCTGGGCAAGATCATTCAGGTGACAGGCCTTGGCAAACGCATTGCCTTGACGTGCGTCAAACTTACCGGCGGCAGTTTTGCCGGGGCGCTTGCAGGCATAACTATTGGCGCGGCCATTGTTTCTCCCCTTGTGCCTTCAATCATGGGCAAGGCGGCAATTTTTTGCGCCGTGGCGGTGAGCCTGTGCGATGCCCTTGATTTCAAGCCCAAAAGCCGCGAGGCCACAGCCGTTGTGCTTGGCACCTGCATTGCCGTGGGGGCAACCAAGCTGGCCTATCTTACGGGGGCGGGCGATCTGGTTATGGGCATGGGCATAGTGGACAAGGTCATGGGCATTCAAACCAGCTGGATTGAATATGCCAAGTTCAACTTCCTCCCCGCCATGCTGTACACGGCCATGTCGCTGGCAATTGTGCTGCTTGTGCTGCGCAGCTCGGTTAACAGGAGTGTTCTGTGCGCCGTAGTGGAGCAAAAACACGCAGAGCTGGGCGATGTTACGGATGAACAAAGGCGAGCGCTTATCCTGCTTTGTCTCACCCTGGTGCTGCTTGCCACCGACAAACTGCACCATCTGAGCGCGGGATCGGTGCTCGTCATCATTACGGCGCTGGCCTTTATGCCCGGTATCGGGCTTATGGACGGCAAGCGCATGGCTTCCATCAACTTTGCGCCGCTGTTCTTCATCATGGGCTGCATGGCAATCGGCAGCGCTGGCGGATTCCTCAAGGTCACACACTGGCTGGCTGGCCTTGTGTTGCCTCTGTTCAGCGAAACAGGGGCCTGCCTGGCCTCTGTGTGCTCATATGCCGTTGGTGTTGTGCTGAACTTTCTGCTCACGCCGCTTGCGGCCACCTCGACCCTTTCTGCACCAATTACCGAACTCGGCATGCAGATGGGCCTGGATCCGCGTATTCTGTATTTTTCGTTCCAGTACGGCCTGGACAACCTGATATTCCCCTATGAATACGCCTTGTATCTCTATTTTTTCAGCAGCGGCTACATCAATTTCAAAGAGATGGTTATGGTCATGGCTTTGCGCATGCTGCTTACGGGCGGGTTTGTGGCCTTTGTGGCCATGCCCTACTGGCGCATGCTTGGATAACTCGCACACTGACAAAAGGAGGCGGGAGGATGAAAAAGCTGGGCATATTACTTTTGGCAGCAGGATTGCTGCTCGGAAGCGCACCCCAGTGCAGGGCAGTTGATTTTGACGTCAAGGGAAGCTGGCAGTTTGCCTTTGACTACATCAACGGCGGTAATTTCATGGGAAAGGACCGCAACGGAAGAAATACCGTGGGTCAACAGTGGGCTGCCATCCATCAGCAAAGGGACGAGTTTGAAGCTATCCAGAGGTTGCACCTGCAGCTGAATGCAAAAGCTTCAGAGAATCTTGCCGGCACCGTTTTTTTTGAAATTGGCGAACAGCGGTGGGGCATGGCTGCTCAGGGCGGCGCGTTGGGGGCCGACGGCAGCAACGTTGTCAAAGTCAAAAACGCATATCTCGACTGGGTCGTGCCCAATACTCCGCTGAAACTGCGCATGGGCCTTCAGGGCATAAAACTCCCAGGATTTGCCCTGGACAGTCCCATTTTTCAGGACGATGTGGCCGGAATAGCGGCATCGTGGAAAATGAACGATGCCGTCAGCATTACCGGTGTGTGGATGCGCCTGCTCAATGACAACTGGAGCGGTACTACCTCACAGCCTGCCAGTTACATGGATAATTTTGATCTGTTCGCCCTGACCGTGCCCGTGACGGTGGACGGACTCAAAATTACGCCCTGGGGCATGGGCGGCGCCATGGGACCAAACAGTCTCATGCCAGCCGCAGTTACCAACATGCCCGGCGGCAGCAAAAAGGTTGCTTTGACCAATCCCATAACCGGGCAGGCCATTGACGGTCTGGAACTGCGTGATGGTTTGTATCCGGCGGCCTTCAGCTCCGGCAGGGGCACCTCCAGACTGTGGAACGATGATTACAGCTCCATGTACTGGGGGGGGCTGACCGGGCAGTGGGCCAGCTTTGAACCTCTCAGGATTTCATGGGATTTCATTTACGGCAGCGTTGACCACGGCAAGGAAGACCTGAATCGCCGGGGCTGGTTTGGCATGCTGCTGGCAGAATACGCTTTGGACTGGGGGCTTCCCGGCCTGTACGGCTGGTACTTCAGCGGCGATGACGACAATCCCAATAACGGTTCGGAACGTCTCCCTTACCTTGCCACCACCAATAACCTGACCAACTCGCTCTCCACCTTTGGTTACCGGGGCAATCCCATCATGGGCGGCGGCAAGGGCGTGTTGGGCGTCAACCCCAGCGGGACATGGGGCGTAGGCGCGCGCATCAAGGACGTGAGCTTTCTTGATGACTTAAGCCATACCCTGCGCGTCAACTATTTTGGCGGCACCAACGATACAAAAATGGCCTCATACATCACCGGGCGGCATGCCACTGATGCTTCAGGAAGGCAAATCTACCGCAATAACACTGACTTCAACTCGTTCGGCACGTATCTCACCACAGCCGATACGGGTATGGAAGTCAACCTCGACAGCAAGTACAAGGCCGCGGAAAATCTGACGTTCATCCTGGAACTGGGCTATATCCACCTTTGGCTGGACAATGACGTATGGGGCCACTACCAGAACATCTCTGGCACAAGCCTCAATGTCAAGGATGCATGGAAGGCATCGTTCAATGTCGTCTATTCGTTTTAGACCCGAGCGATATTTCCGTACATGCAATGTTCACGAACTCGGAGGAATATGATCATGAGATTTCGTGCTTCAATTTCCCTGCTGGCAGGTCTGCTTGCCCTTGGGCTGTCCACGCAGGCTCCTGCATATGAGGTGCATGACGGCCCCACCGGCGTCATCAAGCTCGTGCCCGAAAAAACCTTCAAAGGCTACACGCTCTTTGCCCCCACGGTTAAATGCACAACCACCTATCTTATTGATATGAACGGCGACGTTGTGCACACGTGGAAGAGCAAATACCCTCCCGGCCTCTATGCCACGCTGTTGCCCAATGGCAATCTGCTGCGCGCAGCCGCCCCCAAGGATCAGCCGGTCAAGATTGGCGGCGCAGGCGGCATTATTGAAGAACTGGACTGGAACGGCAACGTGGTGTGGTCGTACACCATGCTTACGGAAAACGAGATCCAGCACCACTGCTTTGACCGCATGCCTAACGGCAACACCATGATTCTGGGTTGGGAGCGTAAAACGCCCGCCGAATTCCAGGCCAAGGGCCGCAAGCCCGGCACGTGGCCTGAAGAAGTCAAGATCAAGGGGCAGGCCGTGCGCGACTTCTGGGTAGATTTTGTGCGCGAGGTGGACAAAAACGGCAAGACTGTCTGGGAATGGCATGCCTGGGATCACATCGGCACCGGCCCGGATCAGCTGGACATCAACTTTGCTCTGCCCACACCTGTGGGGCCGGGATACGACAGTTTTGACTGGTCGCACTTCAATACGGTGCAGTACCTGCCCAAGACCGACCAGATTCTGCTGAATTCCCGTAACTTCAGTGAATTCTATATTGTTGACAAAAAGTCGGGCAAAATCGTCAAGCGCTGGGGCAACCCCGCCGCCTACGGCAAGGGGACGCGCCCCGAATGGTACTACGACGGCACCCAGCAGGTTTTTGGCGAACACAACGCCACCATGCTACCCAACGGGAATGTGCAGATATTCGACAACGGCTCGGAACGGCCCGAGGGCAACCGCTCCCGCGTGATCGAGGTCGACCCGGCCAGCGGCAAGATCGTATGGCAGTATGCCGCCAATGGTTCCAACAGCTTTTTCAGCTACCGGCAGGGCGCTGCGGAAAGACTGCCCAATGGCAACGTACTTGTGACATCCACGCATCAGGGGCATCTTTTTGAAGTAACCCCCGCAGGCGAGGTTGTATGGGAATTTGTGAATCCCATCATGGCAGGGCAGGCCAAGCCTGTTTTCTCCGACCGAGAGGATGCCGTGCCCAATGCCCATCAGACATTTACCAATATGATCCACAGGGCTTACAGATACGCCCCGGATTATCCCGGCCTTAAGGGAAAGGATCTGAGCGTTAAAGCCCAGTTGTTGCCCGGCTATCCGAAATTCTTTGAAGTTTGGAAGCCCACCGCAGTAAAATAAAATCGCTCCATGAAAGTTCACAGCCCCCGAGTCTTTTATAGACTCGGGGGCTGTGCATTTGTGCGCCCCAAATTGTTGTTCGGTCAGTTTGGGCAGCGTGGTGAATGCACATGAAGAAGGACTTTGCTACCGCGTGATAAAAGAATAGCCCCGAAGGGCAATTCTTCGGGGCTATTGCTGGGGGAGTTTAACAATGGGGCAGGTCAGCTTGCCACAGCCTGAGCGTATTCCTCGGCTGTAATGCATCCGCCTTCATCAGGGGCCGTGGGTTGCACCTTTATCAGCCATCCCTGATTGTAGGGATCATCGTTGAGCAGTTCCGGGGCATCTGCGAGGGCTTCATTAATGGCCGTGACCTGACCGGAGACGGGCATGATGGCCTCGCTGGTTACCTTGACGGATTCAATGGAAGCGCAGGATTCCCCCTGCCGGAAGCTTGCACCCACAGCGGGCAGGTCAACAAAGATCACCCCGCCCAGTTGATCCTGGGCAAAGTCGGTAATGCCGATAAGGCAGGTGCCGTCAGGCTGGCTTTGCGCCCACAGATGTTCTGCATGGTATTTTCTGTCGTGAGGAAAGTTCACGGTGTTCTCCTTGGCGGTCGCCGGGTCAGTTGGATTCCACGCGCACTCTGGGCGCCATAATGGACATGGACACAATTTCATCCAGCGTGGGATGGGCAAACATGACTTTGTGCAGGTTTTGCGCCGTATAGCCTTCCTTGATCAGCAGCAGGGCCACCATAACAAGGTGCGAAACACCCGCGCCAACTGCGGCAATGCCTGCAATTTTGCCATCGCTCCAGACTGTTTTGACAAATCCGGCTGTGCCGCCGCTTGCCTGCGCAATGGGATTCAGGGACAGGGCCGCCTGGGAGACTTCCACTATTTTGCCTTCGCGCAGGAGGGCCTCCGCCGTCTGGCCAACGCGCATGACTTCCATGGCTCCGTAAACGCATGAGGGCACCGGGCCGGATTGGTATTCTCCGGCGTTTTCGCCAAGGATGCGTTCCGCCACATACACAGCCTGATGTTCCGCAGCGTGGGCCAGCAGCACAAGGCCGTTGACGTCACCCACGGCATAGACGTTGGGGGCGGCTTCAAGAAAGGCGTTTGTCTCAACATAGCCGCGCTTGTTGAGATTGCAGCCCCATTGCTGGGCATTCAGCCCGGCGGTGTTGGGTGTGCGGCCAACGGCCACCAAGGCTTTGGCTGCGCTGATGACCGTGCCGTCTTCCAGGGTGAGCTGCGCCTGCCCGTCAACAGTGCGCAAGTCTTTGGCCCGTGCGCCTTCGTGACAGGTTATGCCGTTTTTTTGCAGTGTCCGGCGCAATTCTGCTGCGATATCGGTATCTTCCAGAGGTGCGATGTGGGGCGCAGCCTCCACTATGGTCACCTTGCTGCCCATGGCTGAGAAAAAGTCACCCAGTTCAAGGCCGATGGCCCCGGCGCCAATGATGACAAGGCTTTCAGGAACAGATTCAATGCGTAGCAGATCAGTGCTGTCCAGTACGCAGTCGTGATCGGGCGTCAGACCGGGAAACGCTGCGGAAGATGACCCGCAGGCCAGAATGATGTGCTGCGCAGTCAGATCTGTAGCGCCATCTTCGGCATGAACGCGCACAGTGCCCGGTGCAATACCTTCGCCACGCCCGGTAAAGATCGTCACGCCCATGCTGGCAAGGCTTTTGCCAAGCGTTTTGCTCGTCCCTGAGGTGAAGCGGCTCACGCGTGTTTGGAGCGCTGCAAAGTCCACGGCAATTTCGCCCTTGGCTACGCGGGTTCGTTGCTGGGCATGCAGGAGCGCCAGCGGGGCCACAGCGCCGAGCAGCATCTTGGTGGGGATGCAGCCGCAGTTCAGGCAGGTGCCCCCAAGGTGCGTTTTTTCCACAAGGGCAACGCTTTTGCCCGCCTGGGCAAGAAGACGCGCTGCCGTGGTTCCGCCGGGGCCGCCGCCCAGAATGACAATATCAAAAGATTGCATGACGCCCCCTATTTAACGATGTCTGCCTTGAACAGATGCTGGCGCGAGGCGGAGCGGTACATGAGCAGGTTCTGCTCCGGCAGGGGTTCCAGCCCGCGCATGTCCCACACCATATCCGCCGTGACGGCGGTGATGCTGTAGGGCATGGTGGGCTGGCCGCAAGCTTCGGCCACAAGTTTTGCCGCCGCTGCGGCATCTTCCCTCTTGGGCCAGTCCCAGCCATCGCCAGCGGGAAGCGGCATGGCCAGAAAACGCACCGAGCCATCGGGCGTGGCCTGCACAAGGGCGATGGTTTTTGCCAGTTCTTCCTTGCTGGGAGCGCCGCCAAAAATTTTTGTGCTTGCCTCAGGGCAGCCCACAAGATTGCAGACTACGTGCACATCCTTGGTCTTCAGCAGTTTTTCCAGCAGTTCCGGCTTGCGGCCATCGGTCTGCAACCAGACCTGCAAGCCGCCAGCAGCCAGTCGGTCAACAAGAACCGCGAAATTATCTTCCTGCCCGGCAGGGCATTGCGAAGGGTAAAGACCCGCAATTTTGCCGTGGAGCATGTCGCTGCGGGTTACGCAGGCCTCCAGCGCGTGGCCCGAAAGCAGGTAGGCGATGATTTCGCCGGAACCCTGCTTGATGACCTCGCCATCGGAGAACAGGGGAAATTCCACTCCTTCAGGATTGCGGTAAATGGCCTTGCGGTTTGTGCGGTAGAACGTGTTGAATTCCTGCGCGTCAGCCTTGAAATCTATGGTGTCGTATGTCAGCCCGCGTTCGGCAAGAAAGGCTTTGACGATCTTGCAGCGGATGCAGTCCGGCGCTGTATAAAGGGTTATGCCCATGTGAGCCTCCTGTTACGAAAAACCGTGGATGCAGATGCGTAAATTCCTGTTTTAGCCGGAGCTTAGGCAATGTCTTCGAGCGACTTGCCACCCGTGCGCGCACCCCATACGCCAACGACAATGGCGGGGATGATGCACAGCATGCTGAAAATATAAAACACTCCGTCAAAGCTGTATGCTGCATAGACAACAGGAATGAGAGGTTGTGAGAAAGCAACGGCCAGACGACCAATCGAGGAGTGGAAGCCCGTGGCGGTGTTGCGCAGGTGGGTGGGGTAGGATTCCGCCGTGTAGGAAAATACGGTGAAACCCATGCCCATCACAAAGGCCGTAAGCACTGCGCCAGTAAGCACCACTGCCCAGTATTGGCTTAAATTGCCGAAGATGGGGGCAAGCACGGCCATCACAAGCAGCATGATGACAATGGGAATCTTGCGTCCACCCTTGTCGGTAAAAGCACTGGAGGCAAACAGCCCGAGCGGTACGCCAATGGAAATGAGCGTGGTGGCCATAAGGGTGTCTTCAAGCGGGAAGCCGTGGGCCTTGAGCAGGGTGGCAGTCCAGTTGGTGACCACAAAGGTGGCGGGGTTGGTGCAAACCACCAGCAGAAAAATAACCAGAGTGCGCCTAAGATACTTGGAACTGCACATGCCAAGCAACACTTCCTTGAGCGGGGGCTTGCTGGTCAGACATTTGCTGGCCGCATCGGCAAGGTCGATATCCCTGCCTGTGAGGTCTTTCATGACGGCTTCCGCTTCTGCAATGCGGCCACGGGCCACGAGCCAGCGGGGGGATTCATCAAGGTAGCGCCAGGCGATGATGAGAGCGATGTAGCCAACGCCGCCCATATAGAAGATGTAGCGCCAGGCTTCTTCGTGCAGGGGAATAATCAGGCGGCAGAGCATACCGATGACCGGCACGGCGCAAAAACCAACGCCCGCGATCATGTTTTGCCATTTACCGCGACTCTCGGCTGGGGCCATTTCTGCAATATACGCTTGCGAACATACCATGAGGCAGAACACGCCAAAACCCGTCAGGGCGCGCGATGCCACAAATACGTGGAAGCTGTCCGTGAGTCCGTTGATGATGGAGGCTGTGGAAAACAGCGTGATGGCAATGAGAAACGTTTTGCGCCGCCCGATGATGTCCGAGATAAATCCACCGACAAATCCGCCGAGGGTCATGGAGGCAAAATACCAGAAGGTCACAGTTCCAAGATCCTTCATGGTCAGCCCCCAGTTGTGCATCAGCGCCGGGGCAATAAAGCCGAAGTTCCAGTTATCCATCTGTTCGCAGAAGTATGCGACCATGATGATAAAGAACACTGCCTTGTGGCGTCCTGTAACAGCAAGGCCGTCAAAGTAGTTATTGCTGATGCGCGGCGAATCCTGCATTGCGCCTCTCCTTTTCATTGTCTGCCATTTTGCATTTTTTGTGAAAAAAATCATCCACTGCCACGTTGGTTCAAAAACCTAGGCTAGCAGTGGTGCTGGTGACGTTGTTGCGGCAACCTTTTCTGAATATTTTTTTCACATTTATAAAAATATTCTTTTAAAATAGTATGTTGAGCTATTTTTGAGAGATGATGCCCATTGATTGTGAAAAAATAAACTTTTTTCAAAAAACGTTGTTGCGGCAACGGTGCAGGCTCTCGGAAAGCGCCATTACAGAGCATTACTGGAAGAGGTTTCTGTATGGTTGCACCAACTTGCACAGGAGGAATGATGAAAGCTGTTCGCAACAACGTACTGGGAGTGTTGCTTGCCGGGGGCTTGCTGTTTGCGCCGGAAGCGGCCGAGGCGGTTGATTTCAAGGTCAAGGGGGCATTTGATGTAAGCTTTGAAGCATCCAATGTCATGCCGCGCGGGATTAAAGGGAGCGACACCTTCGGCGCGATCGAGCGCCTGCGCACCCAGATAGACGCCATTGCCAGCGAAAACGTGTCCGGCAGCCTGATGTTCACTGTAGGCACGGGCACCATGAACTGGGGAAAATCCGGCGATGGCGCATCTCTTGGAGCGGACAGTTCAAAAAATCTTGGCGTCCGGCATGCGTACATTGACTGGCTCGTGCCCAAGACCGATATAAAGGTGCGCATGGGTATGCAGCCGCAGCTTCTGCCCGGTTATGTGACTGGCTGGAGCGCGGTATATGGTCAGTATTCCACCGGGGTAACCGTCAGTTCCCCTCTGGTGAGCAGCGGCGATTACAAGATGGGGCTGACGGGCTTCTGGGCGCGGCCGTACAACGACAATTCGGAAATTACGCAAAACGGACAGACGCAGAAAAACTACCTTGATAACCTTGATCTGTTGGCGCTGACCTTGCCGATCACCGGCAACGGCATGAAAATAACCCCCTGGGGCATGTACGGCCTCATTGGCGAGAACAGCCTGCGCGGCATCAACAACAATACCGAGCAGCGCGAACCTGCCATTTACGCCCCGCGCGGCGGGCTTATGCCTGTGCTTGGCAGCGGCGGCAACTATGTCAGCACGTTTGAAAAAAAGTATCGCAACGCAAACAACACATGGGGCAATGGCTTCTGGGGCGGCCTGACCTCTGACATCACGGCTTTCGAGCCTTTTGATATCGCGGCGGAGTTCACCTATGGCCGCGTGGATATGGGCGAGCTGAAAGATTACACCCAGTTCAGTTCCACCCGTCAGGCCAAGACCTTTGACCTTGTGCGTCAGGGTTGGTACGCCGCCCTGCGTGTGGACTACAAGTGTACCTGGGGTACCCCCGGCGTAACCGCCTGGTACGGCAGCGGCGACGACAGCAACCCCTATAACGGTTCGGAACGTCTGCCTGTGTTCAACTCCCCTTGGCCGGTCACGCCTCTGGGTTTTGGCGGCGGCTTCTTTGATCTCAATACATGGAAGGTTCTCGGGCACAACCCCGGCGGTCTGGCTGGCGTTGTGGGCACCGTCAAGGATGTCAGCTTTATTGACGACCTGACCCACACTTTCAAACTCGCGTATTTTCATGGCACCAACAGTGCGGAAATGCCCCGCAAGGCCAATATGACGAGCTATCCCAGCAGGGCCGACGGCCCCATGGCCTACCTGACCACCACCGACCATGCCTGGGAAGGCAGCGTGTCCAATACCTACAAGATTTACGACAACCTGCTGATGAATGTGGAAGCCGCCTACGTGAACCTGCATCTTGACGGCAGCACCTGGCGGGGAGTGGAAGATTCGCAGTATCGGGATAACTGGCGCGTTTCGCTGTCCTTCCGTTACCAGTTCTGATTTTTGTAGCCCTTGGGCTGATGTGGCGGGGGAGCTTGCTCTCCCGCCTTTTTTTATGGCGAAATTTTGTCTGGTTTAGACGTTTTGCGGGGGGGGGCTTCCCTAAATTTTAGCCTTGCCCAGTGACCCTGCGGGCCGCTTCCTGCCTGAAGTGAGATGGTGGAGCAGAATTGCCAGTATCAATGATCCATCTGGGGCGGCGTCCGCCGACTGTCAGATTCCTTTTTTCTGCACCGCAAGAGCAAAAAACTTTATGCGGGGGAGGGCGGCCCACAAAAAACAGGGGCCCCGTCCGAAGACGGAACCCCTGCAAGGAAGGTATGGCGAACAGGTTTCTATTCCGTTGCGGCTACGCAGTGCCCTGCGCCGCTGTAGTAACCGATGGTGCCTTCAACCTTGACTTCAGACATGGGGCCAAACGGGGCCGCGCCGGGTACGCGAAAGGTCTTGACTTCCAGAGGTTCAATGGCCTTTTCTTCCGGCACATCCGCCTGCGGCACCCAGGAGTAGGGCAGGCGGTAGGCGCGGTACACCCAGTTCATGGGCAGGCTGATGTGGCCCTTGTAGGGGCAGATGTATTCCCACACGATTTCGTGTTCTGCCGTCACTTCAAAAACGCGGCCGTCGGAACCTTCGCAAATAAGCGTGTTGCCGTTGGGCAGGCGCTGGGCAGAGCTGATGAAGGGGCTGTAAAAACGGCTGGCATCCAGCGGCACGAGGAAGCCTGCTTCATGCGGCGTATACTGCCACACAATCTTGCGGGCCACGGGATCTATTTCCAGCACGCGGGAGTAGTCGCGCTGGGCCGCCTTGACGCCCTTGGGCGCGCCGGGATTGGGGTTGCCGTAGCCGCCCCAGCCGCCGTTGTCGTATACCAGAATATTGCCTTCACCGGGCAGGCCACGGGGGATCATGTGCGCATGGTGCTGACCAATGATCCAGCCGATGGCCTTGTCTTCGGGGCTGCGGTCATAGTCCGGGCCGAGCTGCCAGACAACCTTGCCGGTTTTTTTGTCCAGGATGAGAATAATATTGGTTTCCCGTCCATCAATTATGATGTTGTCGGGGTGGAAGCGGGAATCGCCAGCCTCAAACCATTTGTTGGGGCCGAGGGTGGACATGGAGTTGACGTGCATCCAGTCGCCCACGCCGGGGGCGTCTTCCATGAGCGTACCGCCCCGGTAGTTGGGGTCGCGGCACATGGCGTTGAGCGCAGCCTCGGTGAAGCCCATTTCTTCCGCATGGTCAGAGCAGTTCCATTCCCACACGATGTCGCCGTCCCAGGTGACTTCGTAGATAACATCGTCAACCAGCGGTTTGTCGCTGATGTAGGGCTGCACAGTGTTTTTGTGGCAAAGCACCAGAGTGTTGCCGGAGTCGATCTTGGGTTCCTGGCCGGGAGCGTAGTAGCCTGTGGAGCTGCCTTCGCGCTGGAAATCGTGGTGCTGACGCGCCATCCACTGAGCCTTCTGGCCGGGATCTTCTACAAATTCGGCGCGGTCGAATTTCCACACGATTTTTCCGTTCCAGTCGATCTGTACAAGGTCAAGCTGATCCTGAAGCCCGTGCTTGGGGTGGCGTGTGCCGGTGCTGCCCATAAGCATGCCGCCGGGGAACATCTTGTTGGGAAAGCCGTGAACGTCCTTCCACATGCGGATTTCATGTCCGTTCATGCCAAGAAGCAGAGCGCCGTTGTCCGGCGCCTGAATGATGGTGAATCCACTCCAGGCTTTTTCGGGGTTATAAACCGTTACGCCTGTGGGATAGATAGTCGGGTGTCCCATGACAACCTCCTCGGTGGGCTGAATGTGCTTACATTGAACCGTTGAAGGCTTTCCGGCAAGCAGTGCAACAACACGCAATGCCGAAGTGAAAGTCTCACGATGGTAGATCAATGGCCTGAGGCCTTTGATCGTGTACGCAGAAATGCTGCCACAAGATAAATGGTCAAAACGTTGTCCTTGCAACATAATTCACAAAAAGGGTACGGTAGGTTCCAAAACAGCATGTGGAACGCTGGCATGATAGAGGCCGGGATTCCGCTTAACGCCTTGAGTTCATCACTTTCCCAGGGGGCTGACGTGTCATTTACTGAATTGTTCAGACAAAATGAGTGTTGGCGAAGCGTGGCGCTGACAAAGCCGCGTCTGTTTCGTAAGGGGCATAAATTTTATGACAATCTGCCAGAAATGTACTTTCTGGTGAGCGGCAGGGTTCGCCTTATGGCCCTGGCCCCTGATGGAAGTGAAAAATCGCTCTGGTATCTTGGTGACGGCTCATGTTTTAATGAAACACCAATGTTTATGGACGGGGATAAAAATATACCCTCCGGGCAGGGCGAGGTGCGATTTTTTCATGACTGTTCAGAAGACTGCTATATCTGCACATTTACCAGAGAAGACGTGCATCGTCTGGGTATGCAACACCCTGAACTTCTTTTTAATCTTTGCAAAAGTTACAGTGTAAAAGTTACATTGTTATCAAAAAATGCTGTTTCATTGTGTATGGAATCGCAACTGACACGCATATGCAAGTTTTTGGCTTCACGGATTGTGCCGGGCTCAGAACCTCTACGGGCCAAACGCGATATTTCTTACCGCGATATGGCTGACCTGCTCGGCATGCACCGCATCACCCTGTATAAGGTTATGCGGCAGGCGCAGGAGCGGGGTCTGTTTTCTTTTGACAAGAACAGCGATGAAATATTCATTCTCAAGCCGGACGAATTTTACAAAGAAGCGCATATGTAGATGGAATGCCCAGCTGCCTTTTGCGTGTATTTTAGTATCGTTTGACTGCTACTATTTTTTGTGTAGCACAATACCAAATAATAATAATAGCAGCGTGTGCAGGTGTCTTGCAGGTGTTTGAATGCCTGCAATATCTGTGGCATGCACAATTGTTGAAAAATTAAACATATTAACATACTATAATATCAGGATAAACAGTTTCTTCATAAGAATTGCACAACCTGCGGTAGCTGGACTTCACCATTGGATGCACTTAATGTAAGATACAAGATTTAATCAGAAGCCACGAGGTGCGCAGCGCGCACGGCAGGCACCCTTACGCAGATTCCTCGTTTTATAAATGAGCTTGCGATGCAGGGGTGAATAGATGCAATCACTGCTACCCATTGTGAAACTGCCGAAAAGCAGTTTACATCGTCCATCTATCCTGCGCATTGCTGCAATGTGGCTGGTTATCATAGGTTGCGCCCTGTTGATGACTTCTGATGCCGGTTTTTCCACTCTCGCGGCAAGCGCCGCCACGGCCAATGCGCAGGGCATGCAGCCGGGAATGCAAACGGGCAAGCCGCAAACAGCAGAGCACAAGGCCGTGCTCATTCTTTCCGGGTCGCAATACGGCCTGCCTGTTACAGACAACATGGCTGCCGGAACAGTTGAAGTCCTCTGGAAAAAAGGCCTGAGTTTCAACGATATCTACGTTGAAATGCTTGATCTTGTACGCAACGACAGCACTTATTGGCGCTCCAGGCTTGCATCCGTATTGCAGGAAAAGATTGCCCGGGCAGACATTGGGCTGGTGGTCGTGCAAAATCAGGCTGCGCTGGAATTTTTTGCATATGAGTGCGCCGGCATGGTGCCGCTTGATGTGCCAGTTCTGGCAACCCAGATATCCAATCCTGCGGTATTGTGGCGCGGTCGCCCGCACTCTGTTTTGTATGTGGGCAGCCGCTGGGATATTGCCGGAACGCTCCGCTACGGGCTCGATCTTTTCCCGCAAACGCGCAATCTGGTTGTAGTTGCCGGAGCATATAGAAAACGGTCTTTATTCCATACTCAGGTGGTTTCGGCCCTGGCCGCATTGCCGGAAAATATTGAGATGGAGGATACTGCGGCATTGCCCTACGCGGAAATGCTGGAGCGGATTTCGTCATTGCCCCCCAATACCCTTGTCTTGCTTGGAACCTATTACAAAGACAGCACCGGGCGCAGTTTTGTTCCCGCAGAAGTGGCCGCCGATGTTGCCAGGCTGGCAAACGCGCCAGTGCTGGCACTCTATGATGCGCATGTCCTCCAGGGCGCAACGGGGGGGTCTGTCGTAATGACCACAGAGGTTGGGCGGCAAGTAGGCAAGGTCGGTTTTGAATTTCTGACCGGAATCCGTAAAATTGATGCCGACAATACAGATGTCGCTGTGCTGCCGCAGCCCATGTTTGACTGGGTTCAGTTGCTGCGTTGGGGTGCCGACACCACCAAGCTGCCCCCAGATTCTGTAGTATTGAACCGCCCGCGAACCATTTGGAGCGAATACCGCAATTCGGTAATCGCCGCAGCGGCAGTCATTGCCATTTTGTTTGCATTGTCCATTGCTCTGGCAATACAGAATCAAAAACGCAAAAGGGCGGAGCAGGCCACTGCCGCGCTTAACGATCAACTGGAGGAGCAGGTTGCCAGCCGGTCTGCGGAACTTGCCGCGCGCACGGCTGTGTTGCAGACCATATACGACTGCGCCAGCTCCGGCATTGCGCTGATCGCCGACCGCGCAATTATTCGCGGCAACCGCAGATTGCACGAAATGTTTGGCTGGCCTGAGGGCGAGATGATCGGCAAGTCCGTAAGGGTATGGTATGTTGACGATGGGGCATACATTGATGCGGGCAAAATTCCTTACGAGCGGATATGGAACGGCGAAATCCATTGCAGGGAAGAAGAACTGGTGCGTCGCGATGGAACCCTTTTTTGGGCGCGCATGACAGGCACGGCGGTTGATCCGGCTGACCACTCCAAGGGGATAGTGTCTGTTATTGACGACATCACAAATGAACGCATGGCAATGGCGCAGATGGCGCTGTCCCGCGAGCAGGCCGAAGCTGCCAATGCCGCCAAGAGTATCTTTCTGGCGAGCATGAGCCACGAAATCCGCACACCGTTGAACGCCATAATCGGGCTTGCCCACCTTTTGCGGAAAAGAACGCAGGATAAGGATACAACGGAAAAGCTGGAGCGCGTTCAGGCATCAGGCAGGCATCTTCTCCGCCTTATCAATGATATCCTTGATTTTTCAAAGATTGAAGCCGGCAAGCTGGTTATTGTTGCCGAACCGATGGATATAAGGGCTATCTCCAACAATGTGGTGTCAATCATGGCAGAAAGCGCTTCTGCCAAGGGCATACAGCTGCATGTGGAGTCTGATCCCATGCCCTGCGCGCTCAATGGCGATGCCTTGCGCGTCACGCAGGCCCTGCTCAATCTTGTGAGCAATGCCATCAAGTTTACGCACTCGGGCAGTGTTACTATACGCACCTTGAAGGACGCGGAAATGGAATCGCACGTGAGACTCCGCTTTGAGGTGACAGATACCGGCATAGGCTTTGCCAAGGTGCAACTGCCAAACCTGTTTGCTCCCTTTGAGCAGGCTGATTCTTCCATGTCCAAACGGTTTGGCGGCACGGGCCTTGGCCTGGCCATTACCAGAAAACTGGCAGAACTTATGGGCGGGCAGGCCGGAGCCCATAGTACATTGGGACAGGGCAGCACTTTCTGGTTTACGGCGGTTTTTGACAAGGTTGAAGACGCCAGGCTTGTTAAGGCCAGGGAACAGATCAAGAATGCCTGTCAGGAAATTTCTGTAAATTTTGCAGGCAGCCGTGTTTTGCTTGTGGAAGATAATGAAATAAACATGATTGTTGCAACAGAAACACTGGCAGAGGCCCTGCTTGAAGTAGAGGTTGCGCGTGACGGGCTGGAAGCCCTTGCCAAGGTGCGCCAGACCAGCCCCGGCCACTATGCCCTGGTGCTGATGGATATGCAGATGCCAAATATGGACGGTCTGGAGGCGACCCGCGAGCTGAGAAAAATGCCGTCCGTTCAGCACCTTCCAATCATTGCCATGACGGCCAATGCATTTAATGAAGATCGCGACCGCTGCTTTGCAGCGGGAATGAACGATTTTATTGCCAAGCCGGTGGAACCGGATCAGATGTTTGCAACCATTTTGCGCTGGCTGCGGCGGGGGCAAAACGCAGGCTGATCTGGCATAGTGGCGCGTGGACATTTTAATTCGCGGAGATGTTCCCCCAATTTTTACGAAACGGTGCCGTGCAGGAGAAGTGCATGATCAAAAAAAGTTACGCCCTCGCAATAATCGCAGGCATTGCCATTTTTGCTGCCGGTTTTTGGGCGGGCGGCAGAGACGCGGTGCTGTTTGAGGCGGGCCAGGCTGTTGCCGCTGTGGCCCCTGCCACCGGCGTGACCAAGACGGTGCTGTTTGAAGCCGAACACTCATGGGATGGGACGCCCTATGGCTCATACCCGGCCGGGAATGCGGACATCAAGATTGTAAAAATTGTGATTCCTCCCAATTCTCGGTTGGGCAGCCACACCCATCCCATGCCGAACATTGCCTACGTGCATGCGGGCGCGCTGACAGTAAAAAGCGAGGTGGACGGTCTGGAGCGGCAGTTGAAAACAGGGGACTTTCTGGCAGAAATGGTCAATAAGCCGCACTATGGGTATACGGGCGATGAGGGCGTGGAGCTCTTTCTTGTCTACTGCGGGGTGACTGGGCAGGCATTGTCCGGCAGCACAAAATAGCACCGCGCTGTCGGGAACAACTGTTGGGGGCGAGCCGGGGAATTTTCCCGGCCCGCCTTTTTTATGGCGTGCCCGCCAAAGCAATTTTCTACTGGCCGCCAGCCCCAGCCTGATGTCGAGCCGCCTCACTGGCAAGCCGTTCCATCAATTTCTGCATTTTTTGCGCAACGTCTGCGTTTTTAACAATTCCGTGGCGGCTCGCAATCCATGCGGGATCATTCCAGAGCAGGCAAACCCCTTGCGGCGTTTTCACCGCCAGAATGCGCAGGGGCAGATCAAGGGCAGCCTCCGGGGCTTCAAGCATGAGGGCTGTGCCCACTGCCGGATTGCCAAAGGTGATCACGCGCGCGCCAGTCATATCAAGGCCTGCCTCAGCGGCATTCTGTTTGTGATCTACTATGGAGAAAACAGGAATTTTTGCACTCTCGATGGCGGTCAGCAACCGCTTCCAGACAGTTTCAAGGTCATCTTGAGGGGCTGCCAGTACACGCTGCAAACCATTATCAGGGGTGTTCATAATTACTCCTGCTTGTGGGTGACAGGTTTATTTTTTTTGCGCACAGGGGCCCAGCATTGGTCATCCGATCAAGATGTCCAATGGGCTGGCGGGTGATGTGCCGCAGGGTAGGGCGAATCAGCGCCGCATGCCGCAGGGCGCGGTAATAAGAAAAGGCGGGCTGGCAAAGCAGGCATGCTCAGGATGCCACGTAGGAATTCCAGAGCCGGATGGCGGCAGATTCGCTGACTGACCACTGTAAGGGGCAGTTTCCGCAGTCGCAATAGAGGCGGAAGATGTCGTGGGTTCTGCCTTCAGGTCTGGATGTTTGGAGCTTGGGGTAGTTGCCGCATTTTATACAGGGCCGAATCACGGGAAGGTTGTCTTTATTCATTGGTAAAACATAGCCCTTGGCAGAGAGGCCGTCAAAGATTTGTTGTAATCAGATAAATGAAACTATGTATATTAATTAGCCTATTGATTTATAATATTAAATTATCCGCGCCCCTCTCCACCACATGCGCCGGGTGCAATTGCACTATCCCCCAGTGCAGAAAAGCCGCAGCATCAATCCCCATTCTGCGCGGTTGCCGGAACATTTCTCCATTTTTTCCTCATCCCGAATTTATTGAAACCAGCGTCCGTTGCGGAAGACTGAGGATCCGTGCGCCTTTCTGTTTTTTAACAGCAAGTTCAGTGGATTACCTCTTGCCATCCGAATTTTAAGGAGATCGCTTCCCAAAGCTTCACCAATAATCACGGTTCCCAATATATCGTGCCACCATTGCCCCTCTTCAATCGGTTGTTTACACAATAAAATATTAATTATCAGAAGCAGTTTTAAAAAATTGGCAGAAAGAGGGCAGGGAAGACGATTCAAATCTGGAGGCACAATGAAACAGTGGCACAGGCATGCGGCGGTAATGGCTTTATTGGGGATCATCGGCAGCCCATGTGCTGCATCCGCCGGTAATGAAGGTAATGGCGAAGTTCAACTTTCTCCCCTGGAAATGGCAGCTTCCAAGGATACCATCGACCACATCACCCAGGTGGACATAGAGCGGAAAACCGCCAGAAACCTATGGGAAGCCCTGCGCGGCGTGGAAGGCGTGAACCTGCAAACTTCCGCAGGCCGCAATGAGGGAACCATCAGCATTCGTGGCTCCAACCGCTATCAGGTGGGCCTCTACATTGACGACATCCCCGTTGCAACCGCTTATCGCAACGAATGGGATGCCAACAACATCCTGACCTATGGCCTTGAATCCATCGAAGTCTCCAAGGGCTACAGCTCGCCCTTGCTGATCAGCAACAACAACCTTGCGGGTGCAGTGAACCTGCGTACGGCAAAACCCAAAAAAGAGTTTGAAGCCACCGCCAAGTACATGAATTTTTTTGACCGCAACGTGCAGAATCAGGGTCAAATGGCTGCGGCAAGCGTGGGAACCAAGCAGGATCTCTACTACCTCAAGGGAACGTTCATATTCAATAACCAGAATTTCTTCACCTATCCGGCCAGTTTTGACTCCGCGCCCTATCAGCCGGGCAGCCGCGCGCGCAACTCGGACAACCAGACCCTCTCCGGCAATATCATTGGTGGCTGGACGCCCAATGATGACGTGGATGTCATGGTGGGCTATACGCGGCAGCACTTTCAGAAGGGCCAGCCCTTTGATGCCGCCCAGACCCGTACGGGCGACTCAACCACATATCCCTACAAGCGTTTTTGGGAATGGCCGGAATACGAAACCAGCCGCCTGTACGCCAATGGCAATTTCAATCTCAGCAGCAAGGCGCACCTGAAGGCTGTTGCCTATTACGACTGGCATCAGGACACTTCAAAAAGCTACACCGATGTGTCCATGACCAGGCGGGATTCTGCGGACAAGACGTATGACCAGTTCACCACCGGCGGCCAGTTGACGTTTGACTATACTTTCAACCCCGCCAACAAGATCGCCCTTTCCGCTGGTTATCGCCTTCTTTCGCACAAAGAATACAATGACTACAGCGTGTTTGACGACACTGGCCTGAAACCGAAGCTCAAGAAAAAGGCCGCTGATGTGGGTTCGCAGCTGGATGAGCACATCACGGAAACCTACACGGATCTGGGCGCGGAATACACCCTCAAACCAGTGGACAAGCTCACTCTGGTTTTCGGCAGCAGCCTCAGCACCATGGTTCCGCAAACCCTTGAGAGCCGCGACCATACCACGGGCGACATGTACTCCTACAAGGACGGACTGAGCGACCCCAAAACCCTGTTCAACTATCAGGTCGGGGCCTTCTATGACCTGACGGAACACCATGAGGTGTTCGCCACCTTTGCCAAAAAATCGCGCTTTGCCACCATGCGCGAGCGTTACATGCGCACGAGCGGCACTCCTGCCAATCCCGATCTTAACCCCGAGCAGGCCTATCATTATGAACTGGGTTACAAGGGCATTTTTGGCGACTGGCTCAAGCTCAACAGCAGCGTGTACTACAGCGATGTGACAGACCTGATCACCTCGCAGGGTACTTCTGGCAACATGTCGTTCTCCAACCTGAACCGGGCCACCTTCTACGGTTACGAACTGGGCGCGGAGGCTGTGTTCAACCAGTATGTGAGCGTGGGGGCGGTGTTCAACTACCTGCACTGGAACAACTGCACCAACGACGACAAGCTCACCCAGCTGCCCGAGCTTACAAGCACCTTGTACAGCGTCATCACGCCTGTGGAAGGGTTCTCAATTATTCCGCAGGTCAACATGAGCAGCGGCTTTTACTGGAACAGTGCACCGTATGATACGTATTACCGCAAGGCCCCCGGCTTCACCACCGTGGACCTCAAGGCCGTTTACGATATCAACAAGAACTTTTCCGTTGAAGCTGGCGTGAAGAACATGTTTGATCAGGAATATGCGTACAGCGCCTATTATCCGGAGCCTGGCCGCAGCTTTTTCATGGGTGTTACCGCGACTTTCTAATACCTCAATCTTAATCGGGTGGGGCCGCCCGCAGGCGGCCCCACCTGGGGCAACATCATGCAGATTCGCCGTACATTTCTGTTTTGGGCAGCGCTTACGCTTGCGGCCTTTTTGCCTTGCACTGGCGCAGGCGCGGCAGAGGGCGCGCCTGCGCCAGCCGCCAGCGGCGACGCCAGAAGTGTTTATTGCCCCACGCCGCCCTCGGCCTTTACGCTTTACGCCTTTGCGCCTGAGCTGCTTGCAGCATGGAACACCCCCCTGCGGGACTATGAAAAAAAATTTATTCCGCCACAGTATCACGACCTGCCCATCCTGGGCGGCTGGTATGGGCAGGGATTTATTCCTGACAGGGAAATGCTGCTGGCAAGCGGCATCAAAAAGGCCTTTTACCTCTCCATGGGTATGCACGACCATTTGCCCATAGAGCAGACTCTGATCAGCCTCGGCATGCAGGTATCCTCTGCCCCGGGCGGCAGCATGAAGGATATGGCGGCCTGCTTTCTGACAATGGGGCGGCTGTATAATCGCGAACAGCGCGGGCAAAGCCTTGCTGCGTATGCTGATGCAACGCTGAACCGGGTGGCTGCGGCCATGAAAAACCTGCCGTCAGAACGGCGCACGCGCGTATATGTGGCGCTGGAAGCCAACGGGCTTGCCTCGGTCTGCAAGGATTCCGTGCGTTCGGAGGTGCTTGAAGCCGCAGGCGCGGACAGTGTGCACATGTGCCCGCCCGGTACGGAAAACGCCCAGCTCAAGGTCACGTTTGAGCAGGTCATGGCCTATAATCCGGATGTGGTGCTGGTATTCCACCCCAATCTTATGCGCCGCATACGTACAGACCCCCAATGGTCGGCCTTGCCTGCGGTGCAGACGGGCAGGGTGTATTTTATCCCGCGCGGCCCCTTCAGCTGGATAGAGCGCCCCGCAACCTATATGCGGCTTATGGGCGTGCAATGGCTGGCAAATCTGCTGCACCCAGATCTGTACGCAGTGGACATCAAGGCCGAAAGCCGCCGGTTCATGAAACTGTTTTTTAACCTGGATCTGAGCGATGCGCAGATAAACGAGCTTTTTGAACCTTATGGCACGTTCTGAAAGAATTTTGCTCTGGCTGGGGTTGATGCTGGTTGCCGCAGTGCTGCTCTCGTTGCACATGGGGCGCTACCCTCTGGACATGAGCGCGCTCTGCCGCGCGCTTGCCGATGCATGGTCTGGCAACACGCTCAGCCCGGATAAAAAGCAGGTGCTGTTTCTGTTTTTTAATCTGCGGCTGCCGCGCATTGTCACGGCTCTGCTGGTGGGCGCAAGCCTTGCGGTATCTGGCAGCGTGTATCAGGCCATGTTTCAGAATCCGCTGGTGTCGCCCGGTATTCTGGGTGTGCAGCACGGGGCGGCCTTTGGCGGGGCAGTGGGCATTCTGGCTTTTTCATCCATGGCGGCCACACAGGTACTTGCCTTTATTGGCGGCGCGCTGGGCGTGGGCCTTGCCCTGTTTTTTTCCATGCTCTACCCAAAGGCGCGTTTTCTTGCCCTGCTCATTGGCGGCATGGTCAGCAGCTCTTTTTTTGTGGCCCTGACCTCGCTTGTGCAGTACGTGGCAGACCCCAACAGGCAGTTGCCCGAAATTGTTTTCTGGCTCATGGGTTCGCTTTCGCGCACAGAGCCGCGCCACCTTGTATGGGGGGGGCCGCTCATGCTCTGCGCTCTGGCCTTCATCTGCCTTAACGGCAAGGTCGTGAACGCGCTTTCCATGGGCGACGACGAGGCCATGGCTCTGGGCGTGAACAGCATGCGCATGAAGATGCAACTGATTGCGGCGGCAACGCTGGCGTGTTCGCTGACAGTTGTCATGGCGGGCGTCATCAACTGGGTTGGACTTGTCATTCCGCACGTGATGCGTTTTATCTGCGGGCCGGACAATCGCCTTGGCCTGCTGAATTCAGCCCTGGGCGGCGCGCTCTTTATTCTGCTGACGGATTCCTTCATCCGCACGATCTGGACAGTGGAATTGCCGCTGGGCATCGCCACCTCGATCATCCTGCTGCCGCTGTTTGCCTTTAGCCTGTGGTACGACTGGAAGAGACGCTATGATTGAAGTGCGTGACCTCACCCTTGGCTATTTTGATGCCCCGCCTGTGCTACAGCAGGTCTCTCTGCGCGTGGCCCGGGGAGAAGTGGTGAACGTGCTTGGCCCCAACGGTTGCGGCAAAACAACGCTGCTCCGGGCCATTCTGGGATTTTTGCCTGTGCCGCGCCGCAGTGTTTTTCTGGAAGGCCGCCCGCAGGAAGAAATCTCGCGGCGGGATCTTGCACGCACACTGGCCTATGTGCCCCAGATGCATACGGGCGTTTTTGCCTATCAGGTTCTTGATGTGGTGCTTATGGGGCGTACAGCCCGCAGCCCATGGCTCAGGTTTTCCGCCGAGGATGTGGACAGGGCCATGACCGCTCTGGAGCAGGTGCGCATGGCAAGCTACGCGCGCAAATCCTATCTGGAGCTATCCGGCGGGCAACGGCAGCTTGTGCTTATTGCGCGGGCGCTGTGTCAGGGGTGCTCGGCTCTTGTTATGGATGAGCCTGTTACCGGGCTGGATTACGGCAACCAGTTTCATTTGCTGGAACTGATTGGCGAACTTTCCGGCTCCGGGCCGGCGATCATGCTGACCACCCACCATCCAGAACAGGCGGTGTATCTGGGCGGGCGCGCCATATTGCTCAAGGCGGGGCATGTGGTTGCAGACGGCCCGGTTTCCACCACTGTTACCGTGCCCCAGATCAAGGGGCTGTACAATCTGCCCCCCAGGGCACAGCGCTGGATGCACCTTACAGAACCGGATGCGCCATGAGCATGGAACCAGCAGCCGACAGGCAACTTTTTGCGGCTTCCTATCTTGAGGAGCCGCCCGCAAAGCCGCATACCAGAGGCCCGTGGTTTTTTGCGGCCTCTTTTGCGGCGCACATTGCGGCATTGGGGATGATCTGGTTTTTGGGCAGCCTGTTGCCGCCCACGGGCAGTGGCGACTTTGACGGGGTGGTGATTACCCTGACTTACGGCAAGCCCGGTTCTGGCACCGCCGGAGAACCAGCCGGAGCTGGCGGCGGCAGCGCCCAGACGGAACAGAATGCAGAGCCGCAGGCGGATGCGGCGGCAGCCGCTCAAAAAGAAACAAGCCCCACACCCAAAAAACAGGAAAAACCCGCCGAACCCACTGTGGCGGATTCCCAATCCCCGCTTGCCATACCCCGACTTGCTGAAAAAGCGGCGGCAAAAAAAACAGCCGATGCTTCACCCAAGGAAAAACCGCACCACGCCAAGGTTGAAAAAATTACAAAAGCTACGGCCCGCAAGGAACATAATGTTCAGCAACGGGAGCAGGCAGCCAACAATACGACAGACAAAGCCGCCGACCTGAAACCGTCTGCCACCGCTGCTGGCGCAAGTTCTGGCGCTGAGTCGGGCGCTGGCTGCGGCGCAAGCCAAAGCAAACTGCAAGGGCAGGGCATGTCGCTGGCAGATGGAGCAGGGCAGGGGCGCGGAAGCGGCAGCAGCGGTCAGGGCAACGGGGCCGCCAGTGAAGGGCAGGGGGATGCCGGGGGCTATCTTAAGGGCAATTACGAATACATCAAAAAACGCATCCGCAAATATCTGGAATACAGCCCGCAAGCAAAACGTATGGGCATTCAGGGGCTTGTGTATGTGGCCTTTACCATCACCAGAGACGGCTCGGCGCAAAATGTGGAGCTGCGCACCAGCAGCGGTTTCGATTCGCTGGACGAATCAGCGCTGGAAGCCGTGCATCGGGCATCGCCCTTTGCGCCGCCGCCGCAGGTCGCCCGCGTGGTTGTCCCCATTCAGTTCAGCCTCAAATAGCAGAAAGCCCAGCCTGTGGGGCCGGGCGTTGCGGGCTATATTTTCCAGAACATGACGGCCAGCTTTGACTCCACCTTTTCCTGAATAATTCCGTTGCGGCAAAGGCTTGCCAGTTTCTTGCGCATTTCGGTTTTCAGGCTGTCAGAAATTGTCATCATGCTGGTGAAATAATTGAGGTGCATCAGTTCCGCATCCTCAAAGGTCGTTTCGCTTTCCCACGACCGGTCAAAATACTCAACCTCAGGATAAAAACCCATCAGAAACAGCATGTTGAAAGCGCAGAAAAAACTGCGGGCAATGCGGGCCTTCTGTTCATCCCAGTCGAGCAGGCTCTTGAGCTGATCCCTGACAGAATGGCGCATTTCCACATGCGTGATCATGCAGCAGGCGCGGCTGGAGGCGGCAATCATCTTTTCCAGCGTTGCGCGGTTGTTGATGGCTGGCGTGCGCGATGCCAGAACCAGATCGAATTGTCTGCGCCAGCCCATGCTGTCGATGTCTGCCGCCTGCCAGTCCAGAACCCGAAAACTGGCGTTGGGGCAGTTGTCTTCAACGGCATTGGCCTTTGCCAGATCAATCATGTTGGGCGCAAGGTCAAAGCCTTCCACCCGGCCCACCAGCGGGGCCATTTCAAGGCTTTGCGCGCCGGGGCCGCAGCCGATATCCAGCACCGCGCTGTTGCGGTCAAGGGCAGCCTTGCGCGCAAGGTGTTCCATCAGGCGCTGGCGGTGTTCGTCCGCAGTTTTGCGGCGAATGCGCTTGTTGAACGATGGCGCGCGCTTGTTCCAGAAATCCAGCGCATCCTTGCGGTCTGGCTGATAATCGACCCAAAGCTTCTCAAAAGATTCAATATTCACTGGGCACCGCCGGGCAGCAGATTTACCTTGAGGCCCCCGCTGGCAAAAATGGCCTCGCAGTTGTTATCTTTCAGTGCGCGGGCCATGCCTGCGGCATTTTCCACCACCAGGCCGGAAAGCGAGGCAAAACTGTGCCGGAACAGCAGGGGATGCATGGGGGTGCTTGGCCCGACCATGAAAACCTTGGCCTTCTGGGTCAGTTCCAGCAGGCGGGTGATGGTTTTATTGATGAATGTTGTGCCCGTGACAAAAACAATATCCTGCTCCGGCAGAACGTATTCCGCTGCTGCATCGGGCAGGTCGCCGGGCTGTGGATTGCGCTCAAGAATGCACATGTCGCAGTGCTGGCGCAGCATGCGCAGACCGGGAAAATGCCCGATCACCGCAACTTTTTTGCCCGTAGCCTCTGCAAGAAAAAATTTGAAGGCATCTCCGGGCATGCGGTTTATGCCGGGCTGGATGGGGCTTTCTGGCCGCAGGGCCAGAGTGTTGTTAGCGGCATTCAGAGCCGCAAGACCGATGGAAGCCTGATTGAAATCCCACGATTTGAGGCGTTCGGCCACCGTGCGCAAGGGCTGGCCGACAATTTCATATGGGGAGAGCGCTGGATCCTGCACGCCCGGCATGGTCGGGAAATGCTGGGCCATGCCCACGCCCCCGGCGTCTGATTCCACCATCAGCCAGTGATCGCCGTAAACAAAGGATTTAACCAGCTCCTTTGACGGAACGGAATCAATCAGTTCGTCATACAAATGCCAGCGGTTATGCATGGCTGTCTCCAATGGGGCTGTAATATGCGCCGTTGAGGCATGCCCGGCAGTATGTTTTGCCATCCTGCACAACTTCCTTGCAATCCAGCACGTCCTCGCCGCAGACGCAGCAGGTTGCAATGCGCGCTGGCGGGCCGGGCAGTTCGCCCTCCGGCATGGCGATGCTCACAGGCTGGCAGGAAAAAATGTCGCTGTCGGCATAGCCTTCCCAAAAGGCGAGCTGGGCGGCTTTGTCCGCATGGTGGGGCGGTCTGTCGGAGGTGATGACGCTGACCCGCACGGCCTTGCCGGTTTTCAAATCCAGAAACGACATGGCTGTTTTGCCGTAGCTGTACATTTTGACCCGCCTGCGGCCCACGGTCACGCCAGTAACAACGTATGACGCATCCGCAACGCAGCGGTCAGTCTCCAGAAAGATAACCAGATCGCGCATATCGTCATGCGGCGACATGCCAAGGGCTTTTAGCGCCATCAGGGTCATGCGGATGCCCAGAATCTGCCCGCTGCAAATGTGCCCGTGATACTGTTCGGCCTTTTCAAGGTAAGGTTTTATATCTTGCATTGTTTTTATGTGTAAGGGTGTTTGTATGTTCAAATGTGTACATTTTATTATATGCACGCCCGCTGGTTGTCATGCTGGTATCTGTTTCAATAAAAGCGTGAACATTGTGCGGTAGCAAAAGTGCTGGACTGCGGGTGGAGTGAAGGGCAGAAAGGCAGCGGGGCCGGGCGGATAGGAAGAATGCGGGAGCTGGCGGTGCTGGGAGGGCATCTGTACGCTCGCTGACGAGCGCGCCGAGGCTGGCGCGGCATGCTGCTGCGGCGGATATCCGGGGCTGGAACTGTCCGCTTGTGCCCTTGACACCGGGATGCTAGTAGTAATGTATAGCATAACTCCAGAAAGGGGGACTTATTATGGCCCAGAATACGAGAGTTGATGACTACACCACCTGCCCGGCTTGTCAGGGCAACGGAAAAGACGATGCTGGCATGAAGTGTTTTGAGTGCAACGGAACCGGAAAAAAGCAGCAGGCCTGCACTGTTCCCGAAGGCCCCGAACATGAAGGCGTTTGCGACTAGCACCGAGCGGCCCCATTAATGAACATAACTTGCCTCCTGATCAAACCTGCATGGCAGGTAGAAATCAGGATGATACAAATGCTCGGCTTTCTCCTTGGAGGGGAAAGCCGATCATGTTTTTTGGGGGGGGCGTTGCAAATTATCTATGCTTGGGAATGAGAGTCACTTCAGCGCATGAGGAGCTGTACCAGAATGAGTTTAATCGTCGATACAGAAAGCTGCCGAGGACTTACTAGCAGAGATGGCGAGGAAAGCGGTGTAAAATCAAAACCTGACGGCCCGAAGCAAAAACCCCGACCAATGATGGGCTGTTTTTTTGTGGCTCTTGATTAATTAGTTCCCCCAGAATACGCCAGCCACGGGAAAATGAAATCAACTACATGCAATAACGTACAAGTAGTTTACTGGTTATTTCCCATTTTCTGTCTTATTGATTATGTACCCATCATCCGTCATTGTGATTGTAAACAAAATTTGGTTATCTTTAAAATCATACTCAAAATTTTTGAGGTCAAAATGAACCATAGTGATGGCCTCGAGAAATATTAGAAAATTTACAATATAAGCAGTATCTTCAAAAGGAGCATTCCATTTAAAGAGATCATAAATAAATGATGATATGCCAAATATTAATATTCCTCTCATGATTGAAGTCACGGATTGACAAAACTGAATACACTCAGATTGAAATTTTTTGAGAAAGAAGCGCTGAGGTTTGCAACGATAGATTATGTACATAGGTATCGTAATTGTAAAGAGTATCAGCGATAGCTCAACTTTTTTTGCTTCAATCTCATTAAACACACGCGGGATATCTGAGGAGAACGTAAAAGATAGCACTAAGCCTATTATCAATCGGTGTACAAAAAACCTTAATTCTTTTCGGATATTGGCTAGTGTGATCAAATCCATAAAAGACATTCTATTACCCTTTCAAAATGTGCTTCTGCCAAACTGTGAACCTCTGATCCCAATATGCCAGAGTTAGGGCAAAAGTCGAAGGGGTATGGGGCAGGGCGCGGCAAGATTTTTCATCCAATTGCACTCAGTTTTATTTATGGTGGTAGCCCAACAAAAAAAGCCCTCGCGGTTATGCACCGTGAGGGCTAAATTCTATGGAGCCAGCTAAGAGACTTGAACTCTTGACCTGCTGATTACGAATAAGTAGGCCTTAATTTCACCACACATCACCACAGTTCGCTGCACCTCATTTTTGTTGGTATTATTGACTTTAATCGTTGTCTGTGGTTCACTACAAATCACGCAGAGGGGTATCAATAGGGTCAAAAATACGCCGTAGGGTAGCAATAGGGTAGCAGAGAAATGAGCGCAAAAAAAGCTGAAAACGTAAGAGTTCCAACTAAATTCATGGGTGTCTATCAGCTCGAAAGTACGCAGAAGAGATTTGATGGCAAGCCTGACCTCTGTTTTTACATCACCTATAAGTCTCCAAACGGTAAAAAAGTCTGGGAGAAAATAGGTTGGCGCAGCGAGAAAATGACTGCATCCATGGCATCGGATATCCGTGCCGACCGTATGCAACAACTCCGCTTGGGCGAGGCCGCTGTCCCTATTCAACAAAGACGCAAAGAATCCGGCATGACCTTTGGGGAGGCCTGGGCGATCTTTGACGAAAAATGGCTCCCGAATTTGAAAGGGGCGGACAATGAACGGATGCTTTACACGAGGTATCTGGAACCCGTTTTGAAGAACAGACCGCTGAAAGAGATCACGTCCCTGGAGATGGAAGGCATCAAAACGTCCCTTTTGGCAAAAGGACTTGCCGCCGCCAGCGTGCGCCTGATCATCGGCAATGTGCGGCGCGTCTATAACAAGCTGACCGAATGGGACTTGTACTCCGGCCCGAAGCCGATGGACAAAGTGAAGATGCCCAAGGTGGACAACGCCCGTGACCGTTTCCTGACCGCCGATGAGGCCCAGACGCTTCTTGGCGCTGTAAAGAAACGTAGTCAGCTTTGGCATGATATCAGTTTGACCTCTTTGCATACAGGAATGCGCCTTTCCGAAGTTCTGGGTCTGCGCCCGCAGGACGTAAATTTGAAAAGCCGCCTGATCCACCCGGACGGGAAAACAGGCAAGCGCTCCATTCCCATGAACGATACACTTTTCGAAACGCTGGATCGGGTTGTGGCGGAGCGGAAGGACTCCCCGCTTCTTTTTCCTGGCCAAAAGGGAACACAGTTGGGATCTGATTCCGCCACCAGCAGTTTTGCGCGGGCAGTGGCGGATGCGAAGCTCAATCCTCCCAATGTTGACCGCAGGCATAAGGTCGTCTTCCACACACTCAGACACACCTATTGCAGCTGGCTGGCCATGGAAGGCGTGCCCCTTTACGTCATCGGGGAAATGGTTGGTCACAGCAGCACGGAAATGACCAAGCGCTATTCCCATTTGTGCCCCGACAAGAAAAGTCAGACCGTGAACGTAATCCAAGGCATCTTCGCCAAAGGCAAGGCTGAGGAAACCGAAAAGCTGTCACTCAAAGCAATAGCCTCTGCACGGGCATAGATCATTCGGCAGTCCGCACGGCTCTGGCGTCGAGGTACTTCTTGATGGCCTGCTGCTTATACAAAATTTTATCGCCATCCTTGATGTATTCAGGCCCGCGTGCGCGTGAACGTTTATTGGCCAGGGTCACAGCCTTCAAGCCATAGATCAGCTCCACTTCTTCGGCGGTCAGGTACTCGCGCCTTTTTAGGCGCTCTATCTGCCCTATGGAATCCACGACTGGAGTAAGCAGCCGCTCAAAGGTCGTTTGCAAATTGTCCGCAATTTCTTCCGGCGTCAGTTTGGGAATATCCATAACCAGTCCTCAATGACGTTTTATAATACCGAGTTTCGCGACATTCTGAGCTTTTCAACTCCAAAGTGCTCAACAATCCAACGCACCAGAGATTCTGTGCGATATACAACGGAATTTCCAACACGAAAGGCATCTTCCGGGCCTTCGCCAGATGAATCAGCATTGGAAAGCGTTTGTGGAGCGACAATGCCGCCCAGGAAACGCACTACCTCTTTGCGGGCAATGACCGGCGGTAAATTCGACAGCAATGTATGCACGAATTTCTTTTCAACTTTTGTGAGTCGCTTGCGTTTCTCCATCGTTTTCTCCCGGTGCTGTAAGAGAAATTTTGTTTTGCAATCTATGCATGAGGAAATTATTACCGGAAATTCCAGTATCAAACAATAGACCTAAAGCATGTTGGATGAAAAAACTTGTCCAGGTATGCGCAGGTATGAAAAAAAGTTTAAGGCATCAACCCCACTTGGCGTTTAATTATGGCGAACTCGCCATAATTAAACGCGGGGCTGCAATTGCCATCATTGGCTTTGAGCATGTCCGAAACGAAATATCAGACAATAACAACATGCTAGGCAGAATAGTTGAGTGGTTCACTTGTAAATCTGAAATGAAAACCGTCTCAATTCGTCATTCAGTGATTGCCGAATTGAGACGGTTTTTGCGTGTGGCAGCGTGAGGCTATAAATAGCAATTCAAATCAGGTAAAAAAATCCCCCAAACATTTCATGTTTCGCCAAAAGTTTGTGCAAGTATGGATTTCTTTACAGGCTATTCCAGGTCTAAATCATCCTGTAAATATGTTTCATAGTCTTGCCCGCCATAGAACAGGCCAATGATAGACACTTGCTCTGCCTGCATATCTACCTCAAAGGCTATGATGGTTCGTTTTTTATAGTTGGTGATACGAAGGCCGGGACGCACATCTTCACGCATGGTGCCGCGAATGGGGAAGGTATGTAGGCCTTCGCAGTAGCTGACAATGGCTTCAGTGTACCGCTCTGCGATATCGGGTGAAGCAGCATCGGCAATGTAGCCATAGAGAGCGGCAAGCTGCTCTTCGGCCTCTGGTGAAAATACTATGCGGTAGCTCATTTTCTTTTGGCGTGCTCGGCGGCAAGACGCGCCCGAATCTGAGAAGTTGTGACAGCGCGGGACGGGTCAGCCTTCAGCGCATCATAGGCCGGGCCTACCTGCTGGTGAAGCCAGCTTTCAACAGCCTTGTCGCGGGCCATGAGCGCACGTAGCCCCTCCCGGATAACTTCGCTTTCTGTGGCATATTCGCCAGTCTGCACTTTGGCTTTTATTGCATTCGCCATTTCATTTGGCAGGGTTATGCTTAACTGCTGTGTTGTTCGCATGTGTACCTCTCACTTCTTTGAATAGGATTTAATCCTACTAGAAAAAATGTCAAGGTACAACCACTGTAACTGACAATTTTCAGAAATGCTCAACAAGCATGCGTAACAAATTTTCATACCTGGAGTAAAAACTGGGCAGCCGCCCGGCTTCCAATTAGGGATTCACTGAGTCCCGAATTCAGGCGGGATGGGTCAAATCAACCCTGCCCTCAGTGATCCTGTCTTCCAGCACCGTCAGGATATAGCCCAAATTTATCCCCAAAACACTCGCCATTCTGTGGGCGTCCGACATGAGCAGGCCTTGCGGCTTGCCGGTGTTGGTGGCTTTGCTGCGCATGGCTGACCAGCGAGAAGCCGCTGCCTTCAAGGTGTCCTCGGGCCATACCAGATGCGCGAATTCACCTTTGCCCAAACCCTTCTCATCAGCCCGCCTGTCCGCATATTCGACAAACGCCCGCTCCAATTTCAACGAATAATCATACCTGTCCATACCTGCACCTTTTTTTCTGTATTACCGGAAATTCTTTCCTTGTCCACAAGTTTCTTTGTGCTACATGCTGAGGGAAACCCGCATAATACGGAGGACAAAACATTATGAACGAAGCCATTAATGGCCTTTTGACGGCTTATGGAAAAGATGAGTTTGTGGCGGAGGCATTGGGTTATTCGGAGAGGCAATACCGGAATATCAAGAGAAAGATAAGAAACGGTGAAGCTCTTCCGGCGCGGACTGTGGAACTGATCACCCTTAAACTGCAGCAAGTAACTGACAAGAACGAATGCTCTGGGGAAAGTCATGCCCGGTGATAAAAAGCGTATCCCCCGCAACATGGCCAGAATTGAGTTCTTGGCCTCCCGCGATGCCATTGAAAGCCTTTTGTCTCAAGGCTTTGACAAGAGGAAGATTCACACGCGGCTGACGGAAAGCGGACAATTCACCATGTCTTATGACGCCTTTTGCAAAGTTCTGACAAAGGCCTCCTCCAACATGCTGAACGTGCAAAGCCTCAATGCTTCGCCTCCTGCGGCTCCTCCCGCACCCGCTCCGGCGGCGAGGCCGCTGAACACAGGCCCCAAAATTATCACCCCAGCGGCAAAGTCCTTTCCCGATCCTAGAAATATGAACCCCGACGACGCCCTGTAGCAAAGGAGACCACATGGCAACAATACATTTCATCCAGCAAGGCAAGGGCGGCGTGGGCAAATCCATGATCGCCGCGATTCTCTACCAGGTGCTCAAGCACTTGGGGAAAACCGTAGTTGCCTTTGATACTGATCCGGTCAACGCCACGTTTTTTGGCTTCAAGGAGTTTGAAGTCACCCGCTTGGATATTCTGAAAAATGGCGACATTGATCCACGTGAATTCGACTCTCTGATCAACACCATCGCCGACTTGCCTCAAGAAACCCATGTCATTGTGGACAACGGCGCGTCCTCCTTCCTGGCGCTCAACAGTTACATTCAAGACAATGATGTGCTTGGCATCTTTTCCGAAGGCGGACACAACGTATTCCTCCATACCGTCATCACCGGCGGACAAGCCATCGGCGATACTGTTCTTGGCCTGCGCTCCCTGGCTCTGGGCTTTCCCAAAACTCCAATAGTTGTATGGCTCAATCCGTACTTCGGCGAAATCTCCATAGACGGCAAGCCGTTTGAAGGATTCAAAGTATACCAAGAATTTCACCAACAGTTTCAGGCGATTCTCGCCATTCCCCAAGGTAACAAAGCTACTATTGGCAAGGACTTGGAGATACTTTTTGCCAAGCGCCAGAGCTTTGAAACAGGCATCAATTCCAGCCAATCCATTGTCATGCGTTCGCGCTTGGGCCGGTACTGGAATGAAGTGGTCGGCCTGATCGAACGGGCCGGAATCACACTGTAGGGGGCTTCCATGTCAGAAATAGAACCCCCTGCCAGCACTCCTGAAACTCCCGAAATTCCGTTGCCGGACGGCATAGGACTGTCTCTGGAACAGGCCCGTGCCCTGGTCGGTAAAGTGCATGGGGAGATGCTGCCGAAGAACGATGCCATTCTTATGGTGGGCACCATCCTCAATGCCTGGCTCTCAGAAATACAGAAACTCCAGACCCGGCACGAGAGCGGCCTGAACAGACTCATGGCGGAAAAAACTGACACCTATGTCTCCGGCGTGCAGACTGCTGTGTCGCAACTTTCCACAAGTCTGTCCTCAGCTTCAGTGGAAGGCATCCGCAAAGTCTTTGACGATCACGCTGCCCGGCTGAATGCTTTCAAAAATAGCACGGCGTGGCTTGCGGCTATCGTGGCCGTTTCGGCTTTGGTCAATGTGGCGGTCTTTGTGCTGAAGGCGGTACGCTGATGCTTATGCGTGCCTGTGACGATCCGCGCCTGCTGGCCAGCCTACGGCACAACTGCGCTGGGCCTATACTCACGGCGTTGGAAGACCCACTGGTGATTGAGATCATGCTCAACCCGGACGGTTCCCTGTGGATCGAACGGTATGGGCAGGAGCATGAACCTATCGGGGAAATACCGCTGGCGCAAAGCCGGTTGATTCTTTCGCTGGTGGCCAGTGGTCTTGATCTGACGGTTAATGAGAAGAACCCCATTGTGGAAGGTGAGTTTCCCCTAGATGGCTCTCGCTTTGAGGGCACTTTTCCGCCCATTGTCGGGCCTGGTCCGTCCTTCTCTTTGCGTAAGAAAGCCAGCCGCGTGTTTACCCTGGCTGAGTATCTGGCTGCCGGTTCCATCACGGCACGGGTGGTTGAGATAATCCATGACGCAGTACTCCGGCGCTGGAATATCGTGGTGGTTGGCGGAACTTCAAGCGGCAAGACTACTTTCGTCAACGCAGTGATCGACGCCATTGCGGAGCTTACGCCCTCGCATCGTTTGCTCATTTTGGAAGATACGGCGGAGCTGCAATCCAAAAGCCCCAACACCGTGTTTTTTCGTACTTCCGTGCTCTCGGACGTGGATATGCGCAAACTGGCCAAGGTCAGCATGAGGTATGCGCCAAAGCGCATTTTGGTGGGAGAAGTGCGGGATTATGCCGCCCTTGAATTACTCAAACTGTGGAACACGGGCCACCCTGGCGGCGTGGGCACGTTCCATGCGGATGGTGCGGAAGAGGCCCTGCCGCGCCTGGAAGAATTAGTGGAGGAAGCCGGGCTTGGGCCTAAGCAAAAATTGATCGGGCGGGCGGTAGATCTGGTGGTGTACATGGAAAAGACTCCGGCCAACCAGCGCCGTATTTCCAACATTATCAAGGTCAACAGGTTCAACCCAAAAACCGAAACCTACGAAACGGAGAATTTGTATGAAGCAAACCAGGATGGACAATTGCCATGACCGCAACACCCAAAGACCCTAAAGACGTGCGTTGCGGCAACTGCAACAAACTGCTGGCCAAAGGACGCATGGAAGCCGGAGAAATAGAGCTTCTGTGCCCGCGTTGTAAAACTCGCATCATTCTGCGGGCCTCGCGCCCCAGCCAAGCGCCGCATGACGGCCTCCATCATGGAGACAGTCATGAGCGTAATAGTTCTTTCCACTCCTGAAAGCAAAAAATCCCGTCTGACCTTTTTTGCCCTTGCTGCCCTCTGCCTTCTGGTCTTTCCTGAATTTGCAGCTGCATCAGGCGGCATCACCGAGTTTTCCTCTCCCCTTGAACAGGTCGTAAACACCATTACCGGGCCTGCCGGTAAATGGATTTCCATCGTGGCTATGGCGCTGTGCGGTGTCATCTTCATAATGAACAAAGACGACATCAGCGGTGGTTTCAAGCTGCTCTTGTCCGTGGTCTTCGGCATTTCCTTCATCGCGTTCGCGGCCAGCATCGTGAACAGCGTCTTCAGTTTCAGCGGGGCGGTGATCTGATGAGCCGTACCCTCCCTATCCATCAATCCTTACACCGCCATGCCCATATCATGGGCGCGGAACGTGAACTGGTTATGACCAGCGGCCTGATTGCCCTGCTTGTGGGCGTGGGCGGGCTGACTGCCGTTTCCATCATTTCCGCCGTGGTGTTCTGGATTCTGGCGGTGTTTGCCCTGCGGCGCATGGCCAAGGCCGACCCGATTATGAGCCGAGTCTGGCTGCGGCATATCAAGCAACAGGAATTCTACCCGGCCAAGGCAAGCCGTTGGCGGCTCACAGGGGGTTTCAAATGCTGAAACTCGCTGATTACCGCTCTAAAGCCAAAGGCCTGCCTGATTTGTTGCCCTACGCGGCGCTTGTTGCGCCGGGCGTGGTCCTGAACAAAGACGCCTCCTTTCTGGCGGCATGGGAAGTACGCGGGCAGGATACTGCCAGCTCCACGCCTGACGAGATGGCCTACGTGTCGGCGCAGTTCAACAACGCGGTCAAGTTGCTCGGAACCGGCTGGATGTTGCATATGGATGCGATCCGCAGCAGTCATCGGGCCTATCCGGCTCCGGGCAAAGGGCACTTCCCTGATCCTGTAACGCAAATGATCGACGATGAGCGCCGGGAGTATTTCAACGGTTCCGGTAATGAGGCTGGGCAGCGTTGTTTCAGCACCAGCACGATCTTGTCCGTCACCTATAAACCCAACCTGAACGCCGCCAAAATGGCGGGTAAAGCACAAGCGGGCGCGGTTTCGTCTTCCGGCTTGGAAAAGGCTCTGGTGCAATTCCAGAATACCTTGGAAGAGCTGGAAGATGCGCTTTCCGCCGTGCTGCACATGCAGCGGCTGGGCGAATACACGGCCTATTACGCGGACGGGGAAGACTACACGCAGTCCGATCTGCTTTCGCATCTCCAGCACTGCCTTTCCGGCGAGCTGCATCCCATGCGGGTGCCGGAAACGCCCATGTACCTGGATGCACTGCTCGGCAGTGAAGATTTAGTGGGCGGCATCATTCCGCGCCTGGGCGACAGGCATTTGGCAGTCATTTCCATAGACGGCCTGCCGCAGGAGTCCTACCCGGCCATGCTGGCGGAGTTGGACGCTCTTCCTTTGGAGTACCGCTTTTCCAGCCGCTTTCTGTGCCTGGATCAGTATGACGCCACAAAGGAAATCAACTCCTACCGCAAGGGCTGGCGGCAGCAGGTTTTCCGGTTCATGGACCAGTTTTTCAATAACCCCAATGCCCGCGCCAATCGTGATGCCCTGCTCATGGCCGAAGACGCGGAAACCGCGCTCACAGAAGTTCAGGGGGGCTATGTGGGCGCGGGCTATCTGACCTCAACCATTGTGCTGATGCACGAAGACCAGGAGCGCTTGCAGGATTGGGCACGGGAACTGCGGCGCACGGTGCAGACTCTCGGTTTCGGCTGCCGGATTGAAAGTATCAACGCCCTGGAAGCCTGGCTGGGAACGCATCCGGGTAACGGATACGCCAACTTGCGGCGTCCTATGGTCAACACCCTGAACTTGGCTGATCTATTGCCCCTGGCAACGGTCTGGACAGGTTCTCCGGTTTGTCCCTGCCCATTCTATCCGCCTGATTCCAGGCCTCTGGCTGTGCTGACAACAGATAAATCCACGCCGTTCTGGTTCAACATCCACGTCGGAGACTTGGGGCACACGCTCATTTTTGGGCCGACCGGCGCGGGTAAGTCCACTTTGCTGGCAACGCTTGCCGCGCAGTTTCGCTGCTATGATAACGCCCGCATCTTTGCTTTTGACAAGGGCATGAGCATGTTCCCGCTCTGCTATGGGGCAGGCGGCGATCACTACAATATTGGTGACTCCAACCAGCTTTCCTTCGCGCCTTTACAGCGCATCAGCGAGTCAGACGCTGAATGCTCCTGGGCGGAAGAATGGATCGCTTCGCTCATGGAATTGCAAGGCTTCACGGTCATGCCTTCGCACCGCAACGCCATTCACACGGCCATGCAAAGTCTTGCGGCCAACCCGGAGCATCTGCGTTCCCTGACCAGTTTCTACCATGTAGTGCAGGATCGAGAGATTAAGGAGGCTATCCAGCATTACACCGCGCAAGGGGCAATGGGGCGAATTCTGGACGCCGACACGGACAGCCTGAACCTGTCCAGTTTTATGGTGTTTGAAGTCGAGAGCCTGATGAACCTAGGCGACAAAAACCTGATTCCGGTTCTGACCTACCTGTTTCACCGCATTGAAAAGGCTTTAGACGGCGATCCTACCATGCTGATCCTTGATGAAGCCTGGATCATGTTGGGGCATCCGGTGTTTAGGGCCAAGATTCGGGAATGGCTGAAAGTCATGCGTAAGGCCAACTGCGCGGTTCTCCTGGCCACGCAAAGCCTTTCGGACGCCCGGAACTCCGGCATTCTGGATGTACTCACAGAATCCTGCCTGACCAAGATCTTCCTGCCCAACATCGCCGCCCGCCAGGAAGGCCAGCGCGATCTGTACACGGGGATGGGACTCAACGAAACGCAGATCGGCATCATCGCCACGGCCACGCCTAAGCGGGACTACTACGTTGTAACGCCCCAAGGGCGGCGGCAAGTGCAGCTCGCCCTTGGACGCAAGACGCTGGCCTTTGTGGGGGCTTCGGACAAGGAGAGCATCGCCCGTATTCAGGAACTCGCAGCCGAACACGGGCCGGACGGTTGGCAGGCGGCATGGCTGCACGAGCGCAACGCAGCGTAACGGAAACAACGTGGACGCTGCTCTGCGCGGTACCCTCAGGGCAGCGTCCACCCTGATCAAAGGAGTCTTTTTATGAAGAAATATATCCTTCTCGCTCTGACCCTGGCGTTGTTCGCTTCGCCCGCTCAGGCCATCACTGTCACCTGCACGAATTGCAGCACCAACCTGGTGCAAATGTTGGATCGCATCACCAACATGGAGCAGCTTTCCAGCCTGATGAAGCAGTATCAGGAAGCTGTGGAGCAGACGCGCCAGCAGATTCGTATGGTGCAGCAAAACGTGGAGCAGTTTGAAAACATGCTCCAGAACACGGCCCAGCTTCCGGCCAACCTGGTGAATGAGCTGCGAGGCAGCCTGACCCGGCTGGCTTCGCTTTCCAACACACTCAAAACCCAGCGCGGCGATATTGTGGCCTTGGGAGAAATCTTCACCAACCTGTTCCCTGAACAAAGCTTGTTCGGCGATCTGGCCGGAGCAAGTCCGCAGGAAGTGGAAGCCGCCAACGCTCGCTACAAGTCGGAGTGGGATAAGTGGGCAAAGTCGGTAGACCAGGCTTCGCAGGCCACGTTTCAGCTGAGTGGCCAACAGCTTTCCGATTTGCAGCAAAACCCGGCGCAATTCCAGCAATACATGGACAATCTTTTATCCACGCCGGACGGCCAGATGAAGGCGATCCAGGCGGGTAATCAGCTTTCAGCGCTCCAGGTGCAGGAAGCCCGGCAGTTGCGTGAACTCATGGCCACACAGGTGCAATCGTCGCTGGCCAGCCAGATGAAGGCGGAGAAGGAAGCGCAGATGCAGCAGGAGGCGTGGCGAAACACTCTGAAAACAAACAGGATTGGCAAGGCGCAGGCCAAGCCTGACCCATTCTAGGCGGGTGTTTCTATGAAACGAAATATCCTGTTCGCCTTCTTCCTATGCCTCTGCTGCGGGCTGCTCGTGTTTGGCGTCAGTGAAGCCCATGCCGCAAATGAAGACTTCGTGTCCAAGCTGGTGGCTGAATTCTACAATAAGACAAGCGCCTGGGAACCGATTCTGCGTAAATACGCCCTGACCGTATTCCGCTGGCTGGTGATTCTGGAAGTCTGCTTTCTGGGCATCAAGGCCGCACTCAACCGCGATCAGCTTGGCGACATTATGAAGCAGTTCGTCATGCTCCTGCTGACGGCGGGCTTCTTCCTGGCTGTCATCACCTATTACAAAGAATGGTCGTGGAACCTCATCAACGGCCTGGGCGCTATCGGCAAAGAGCTGACTCCAGGCGGATATTCCTCGGAATCGCCGTTCCTGACCGGCATGCAGCTCGTCAAACTGGTGCTGGATAAACTCTCCATCTGGTCGCCAGGCAACTCCGTGGCATTGCTGCTTGCCGCCCTGGTAATCATTGTATGTTTCGCGCTCATTTCCGCGCAAGTGGTGTTCATCAAATGCGAAGCCATGATCGCCATGGGTGCGGCGCTGATCCTGGTGGGCTTCGGCGGTTCAAACTTCCTGAAAGATTACGCGGTGAATGCCATTCGCTATGTTCTGGCCGTAGCTTTCAAGCTCTTTGTCATGCAGCTCGTACTCGGTGTCGGCATCGCCTTTATTGAGGGCTTTTCCACCTCTACGGCTGAACTCCAAGACATATTCGTGGTCATTGGCGCGTCCGTGGTGCTCTTGGCCCTGGTTAAATCCCTGCCTGATGTCTGTGCGGGCATCATCAACGGTTCCCATGTCTCCAGCGGCGCGGCGCTGACTTCTGCTGTGGCTGCTGCCGGTGGCGGAGCCATCGGCGCGGCTATCGGCAGTTCCAACACCATCAAAAATATGCGGGACGCTTCCAACGTGGCCAACATGGAAGGCGCAAGCGGCCTCGGAAAAATGGCCCACATGGCTAAATCCCTCTGGGGGGCTCGCCAGGATGCGAAAACATCCGGAGAAAAGCACCTCAGCACTCGTACCCGCTCAGAAATGCAGGAACGCCTGGAGCGGGCAAAAATGAATAAAAACGGCGATAAATCTTAAACAATATGGCGGTACACATGGCTTTTTTCAAAGACAAAACAGATAAGCCCGCACCGGATAAAGCGGGCAGCCCCTACCTGAACGGGCGGGAAGAATGGCTGGAGCGCTACGGCTCCTACATCAGCTGGGCAACGCAATGGCGTATGGTGGCTTTTTTCTGCCTGATCCTGACCGGCATTTCCATCACCGGCAACGTCATCCAGGCGCGGCAAGTCAAGACGGTTCCCTACATCATCGAAGTGGACAACCTGGGGAAATCCTCTGTTGTAGCACGGGCAGACGCAGCCAGCGCAACACCACAGCGCCTGATACAGGCGGAAATTGCGGCCTGCATCAGCAACTGGCGCACAGTCACGGCGGACGTGGAACTCCAGAAAAAGATGATTGATCGCCTGTCCTTCTTCATGGCCGGGAGCGCCAAGGGCGTTCTGCGTCAATGGTATGAAGCAAATAATCCCTATGAAATCGCAAAGACCGGCAAGCTGGTGCATGTGGAAGTCAAAGGCCTGCCCCTGCCGGTCAGCTCCGATTCCTACCGGGTTGAATGGGTAGAAACCGTCCGCAGCCACGCGGGCGTTACCCTGGATACCTACACCTATGAAGCCACGGTAACGGTGCAAATCAATCCGCCCACAGTGGACGCGGTTCTCTTGCGTAACCCTGGCGGCGTGTACATCACGGCGCTGTCAGCCGGGAAAGTGGTTGGTGCTCAGACTTTGGCTCCGGCCACACCCACGTCATCCAAAACCAATGAACAATGAGGTTCACTATGAAAAAGATACTGCTCTTTGCCTTTGTATTTGCCCTGAACGCTGTTCCCGCCATAGCGGCTCCGGCTTCTGTGCCAGACGGCTATCCTCCGGCATTGACGGCTGAAGGAGTGCCCACGGTCATGCCGCCGTCCATGCCGGAAATCGACTATCTCAGCCCCAAGACTGTCCCCCTGAACTCCAGGGAGAAAAAGGCACTGCAACTTTCCAGCGACTGGTCACGGCAGAATGTTGACCCTGTTTTATCCAGCGGCGGCAAGGTGGTTTTCGTGCATGGGGCCAGCCTGCCCACGATTGTGGCCACACCCATGCAGGTATGTGACGTGGAACTCGAATCCGGCGAAACCGTTAATGAAATAGTGGTGGGCGACTCTGCCCGCTGGATGGTGGATTCCGGCTCTGCCGGTTCCGGCGCTGGGGCTACGGTTCACCTCTTCATCAAGCCGGTGGACGCGGGGCTGGAAAGCTCCGCCGTTGTTACTACAAACCGCCGCGTGTACCATTTGCGGCTTGTCTCTCAGCGTTCCGGGCATACGCCGTATGTTGGCTTCTTGTACGCTGATGCCATGCGCCAGAAAGCGGCTCAAAGGCAAGCCAAAGAGGCCAAAGATCGGGAATGGAATTCTACCACTGTGGACGGCAAACAAGCGGATTTGTCCGCTCTGAACTTCAACTACGAGGTCAAGGGCAAGGCGAGCTGGAAGCCGGAGCGCGTATACGACGATGGCCAGCAAACCTTCATCCGGCTGCAGGAGAAGTCCAAGTCGGGGGAAATGCCGGTGCTCCTGGTGCGCAAGGGAAAACAGGATGTACTGGTGAACTATAGAGTCAAAGACTCGGCCATGATCGTGGATGGCCTTTTTGAGCGCATTGCCCTGATTATCGGTGTGGGCGGCGATCAGGAAAAAATCGAAGTCGTGAGAGGGGGTAAGTGATGCGTACCATACTCTTTTCCATGATGTTGACGGTTTTGCTGGCTTCCGGCTGTGCCGTGCGCGGGCCGGTTGGTTCTTACTGTGGCCCTTTGCCTGAAGGCGGCGCGGTGTCGGCCATTGCAACGGATGCGGTTTCCTGCCTTACGGCTCTGTATCCGCCTGGGCACACCACCTTGCATCTGCTCCCGGCGAAAGACGCTGGCAACGGTTTTGCTGCGGCTTTTGAAAACGGTCTGCGGGCACAGGGTTTTACCCTGGCTACTACGGATTCCGCTGATACCCTGGCCGTGGCCTACACCTTGGATGCGCTGGAAGACAAGGCCGCGTGGTATCTGCAACTTCGGCTTTCAGACGGCAAGGCCATAGCGCGGGCGTACACGGCCAGCGGACAGCCGGAAGCCGGACAAAGCCGAACCACCATTGAATTCAAGCGGTCTAGTCTGGGTAAAATGGTAGACAAGGCATCTTCAAAAACGCGGCAGGCCTGGGATTCAGGCGTTACCGCGATCACGGAATAGGGGGCGGTATGTCCGACACTACCCCTAACAGCCTTGAGCCGGTCAAAAAGGTCAACGTGGCCCGCATGAGCAAATGGCCCATGTATGCCGTGGCGCTGGCTGGCCTTTTGCTGGTCGGCATTCTGGTCTACAGCGTGAACTTTGCCCACAACCAGAAAGAAGAAGCCGCCACGAAAAAAGTGGATATTAAAGAGCAGGAAAAGCCGTTGCTCATGGGTGAAGGCAAGGGCCTTGCCCTGATGCCTCCGGCTGGTTCTCCAGCCATTGCCGGGCCTCCGGCAGCTCCCGAAAAAAGCACAAAAAAAGAACCGCTGATTGTCGTCCAGGGCGGCAAAGAGCAATCTGATCCGTACCGTCAGGAGCTGGAAAACATCCGGCGCATGAAGGCTCAGGCGCAACTGACGGCGCTTACGGCTCCCCTTGGCGTCAAAAAAGCCTCTGAAAGAGCGGACAGCAAAGCCGCTACGGTAACGGAAGAACGGCGGCGGGAATCTTCCAACGGCCAAGACGGTAGTCCCGATCCTTACGGTATCCGGGAAAGCTCCTACGATCCTGCTGCGGATAAGGACAAAGAGGCCTTTTTCAGCCGGGCCGGAAAGGATTCCAGCTGGATGTCGCCCCATACCCGCACAGCCGGTCAGCCTCTGGAACTGAAAACCGGCACAGTGATCCCCGGCGTTATGGTGACAGGCATCAATTCCGATCTGCCGGGCAACATTATTGCCCAAGTGTCACAAAACGTCTGGGATACGGCCACAGGCAGGCAACTGCTCATTCCGCAGGGAGCAAAGCTCTTCGGCACCTACGATTCACGGGTAATTTACGGGCAAGAACGGGTGCTGGTGGCCTGGAACCGCGTGGTTTTTCCTGATGGTTCCGCCGTCACCCTTGGAGCCATGCCCGGCTCGGATATTGCGGGGAATGCCGGGTACACGGATGAAGTGGACAACCACTATTTCCGTATTTTTGGTTCCGCCGTGCTCATGAGCATGATTACAGGCGGCATGTCCTATTCTATGGATGCGCTACGGCCTTCCAGCGGTTCGGACAGCGGCAACAGCACACCTACCTTGCAGGATGAAATGGGCGCGGCCCTGGCTGCGCAATTAGGGCAGGCCACCATGCAGCTGTTGCAGAAAAACCTGAATATAAAGCCCACCCTGGAAATCCGCACGGGCTATCAGTTCAACGTGATCGTCACTAAGGACTTGGTGTTTCAGCAGCCGTACAAGGCTTGGCGATAGGTCTTTTCCTTCTGAGGGCCACGCGCCCCAACTCAGCGCCGCATGACGGCCTCTCTACGAGGTGCGATCATGGGCGTTGTGCCAAAATACGGCCTGGGCACAGAGAAGCCTAAAAGTTCTCTGCGCTGGCTGTACCCGCCTTTTTTACTTTTACATGGCCTTGTCAGCATGATGCTGGCCACACAACGTATAGCCGCATTTTTCAGCTATCAGCCAGCTCTCGGCAAGCCCTTGGGCGTGGCCTTCGGCCTGCCCTGGTATTGGCCCTGGTCGGCCTTTGAATGGCAGGCGAAGTTTGGGCCAGCCGATACCTACGGCTTCATTGATCAGGCCATTACTCAGAGCCAGGCCCTGTTCCTGCTGCCACAATTCATCATCTTGGGCGTGTGGCTCTGCTTTGCAAAAAAGCTGCGCTCCAATGCCAATTTGCACGGCTCTGCCCGGTGGGCGGAAGAAAAAGAAATCCGCACGATGGGCTACTTTGAGGGCAAAGGCGTCTACGTGGGCGGCTGGCTCAAAAAGTACGCTGGGCTGGCTCTGCTGCTGCGCGGGCTGCAATCCAAGCCGGAAGAAGTTCAACAGTACCTGCGCCACAACGGGCCGGAACATATCATGGTTTTCGCGCCCACTCGCTCCGGCAAGGGCGTGGGTCTGATTCTGCCCACGCTTCTGGCCTGGGAAGGTTCCAGCATTGTGCTGGATATCAAGGGCGAAAACTGGGCGCTGACGGCTGGCTGGCGGAAATCGCAAGATCAGACTGTGCTGCGCTTTGATCCGTCTGACCCTTCCGGCGCATCGGCCTGCTTTAATCCCTTGGAAGAAATCCGCCTGGATTCTCTCCTGGCCATTCCTGATGTGCAGAACATGGCTGCCATGCTGGTTGATCCCACAGGCAAAGGCCTGGAAGACCACTGGAGCAAAGCGGCTTTCGCCATGCTCGGCGGTGCAATCCTGCATTGCTGCATCATGATCCGGCATAGCCAGAAGCGCACGGCCAACCTCTACGATCTTTCCTGCATGCTGGCGGATGAAAGCCGTACTATAAAACAGCTTTTTGAGGAAATGATCGCCACACCACACGCGGATATTATCAAAGAGATGTTTCCGCATGGCGAAGGAGGTGCCGAAGCCCATACCTTCATCGCTTCATCCGCTCGAGAAATGAGTAACAAGGCGGAGAACGAGGCCAGCGGCGTTGTTTCCACCGCCCTGACCAACCTGGCTCTCTACCGCGATCCTGTGGTGGCCCTGAACACCGCTTCTTGTGACTTCCGCATTCACGATCTGATGAACCATGACAAGCCGGTGAACCTCTACCTTGTCATTTCCCCGGCTGACATTGACCGTATGCGGCCTTTGCTGCGGCTCATGGTGGACATGATTGTGCGCCGCATCTGCTCTAAAATGGAGTTCGCGGACGGCTCCAGCAAAGCGGGCTACAAGCACCGGCTTTTGCTTATGCTCGATGAGTTCACCTCTTTGGGCAAACTTCCGATCATGGAAAAGGCCCTGGCCTACATCGCCGGTTACGGCGGCAAGGTCTATCTCATCGTTCAGGACATAACCCAGCTCAATGCTGTGTACGGCAAGGATAACGCGCTCATGGCCAACTGCCATGTGCGCATTGCTTACGCTCCCAACACCATTGAAACCGCCAAAACCCTTTCGGACATGACCGGCAAGACCACGGTGGTGGAAGAAAAGGTGTCACTCTCTGGCTCCCGCTCCGGCCACATGAAAAACGCCTCGGTGAACGTCACAGAAACAGCCAGACCGTTGCTCACGCCTGACGAATGCATGCGTCTGCCTGGGCCGGAAAAGGACAACCAGGGCAAGGTGATCAAGCCCGGCGATATGCTCATTTTCACTGCCGGTCAGTCGCCGATTTATGGGAGGCAGATTCTTTACTTTTTTGATCCGGTGTTTTCCAAGCGTTCCAAGGTGCCGGTGCCCGGCCTGAACAGCGTGTATCAGAGCGGCATTTCCGATTCCCTGTACCAGCCGCGCCCTGCGGCTTGGTATACGGCAGCGCCTTCTGCTTCCTCCAGTTCTGCGGCCAAGCCCGCGCCTGAAACCGTCACAACCCCACCAGAGGCCTCCTATGAAAGCTATTTCGCTGAATAGGTGGGCGCGACGCGGCCTTTTTTCGGTGCTCTGGCTGGCGATCATGCTGATGCTGGCTTTTGGCTCGGGCCTGCGCATAAATCCCACGCCGTCTTTGCCCAAAGGTGTCTACCGGATTTCCCCGGGTGCTCCGGGGAAAGGCGACTTGGTGAGCTTCTGCCTGGATGGCGAGTACGCGGCTCTGGCCGGAGAACGCGGCTATCTGCAAGCTGGTTCCTGTCCCTCCGGGCTTCGCCCTCTGCTCAAACGGATAGCGGGCCTGCCGGGCGATATCGTGAACCCCGACGCTCTGCATATCCGCGCCCTGGACAGCCAGGGCCGCGCCATGCCCTCAGTTCTCAGCGCCGGGGTTATCCCGTCCGGCATGGCTCTGGTGTTGGCCGATCATCAGGGCAGTTTCGACAGCCGTTATTTCGGGCTTGTCCCGCTGGATGCGCTCCAGCGGGTCGAGCCTGTTTTTATTTTCAACTCCAAAGGAGAATAACCATGCACGACAAAGAATATCTGGCTGCCGCCGCTCGAATGATAGCGCAACAGCTTGCGGACAACCCCACCATTCTCAGCATCGAGGCTGACCCGGACGTGGCCGACTATATGGGCGCGTTTACTGAAGACTCGATTGCTCTGGCGGACATGATCGAAGACGCGCTGCTGACCGTCAACGGACAAGGCGAGGTGATTTATGAAGGCTGAAAAGAAACCCGCCAAGAAGCAGGACAAGCCCAAGCGTCCGCCGTTTCACATCGAGTTCGCGGAAAAGATCATTGAGCACCTGAAAGAGGGCACTGCGCCATGGCAGCGGCCTTGGCATCCGGGCAAAGAGCAGGTCATGGCTCCGCACAACCCGGTTTCGGGCACGGTGTACCGGGGCATGAACCGGGTCAGTCTCGGTCTGTCCGATTTTGAAGACCCGCGCTGGATGACGCTCAAGCAGGCCAACGAACAGGGAATGCACATTCTGCCCGGCAGCAAAGCCACGCCTGTGGTCTTTTTCCAGTTCAGCAAAGAGGAAGACCGGCTGGATGAAAACGGCAAGCCGGTGCTCGGTGATGATGGCAAGGCCCTGAAAAAGACCGTGGAATTGGACAAGCCTGTGATCCGTTTCGCGCATGTCTTTAACGCCGAACAGATTGACGGTATGCCGCCGCTGGAACTCACGGACAAAAGTTTCGATTGGGAACCTGTGGACAAAGCCGAAAGTATCCTTTCCGCATCCGGCGCTATCATCAAGCATGATCAGAGCAACCGGGCGTTCTACAGCCCGCTGCGCGATGAAATTCACTTGCCGCCCAAGGAGAATTTTGACGCGCCGGAAAAGTATTACTCCACGGCTCTTCATGAGCTTGGCCATTGGACGGGCGATACCTCCCGCCTGAACCGGGACAGCGGCGGACCTTTTGGCTCCGCAGGCTACGCTCGTGAAGAACTGCGAGCGGAAATCGCCTCCTGGATGCTCGGCCAGGACATTGGCGTTGCCCACGACCCCGGCCAGCACACCGCCTATGTGCAATCCTGGATCAAGGCTCTGGAAGAGGATCCCTTTGAGATTGTACGGGCCTGCCGGGATGCAGAGCAGATCAAGGAATATGTCCTGGGCCTGGAAATGAAAAAGGAACTCCAGGTGGAACAGCCGGGCAAGACCGTACAGCGTGAAGCGGAAGAAAACGTTGCGGCCATGGGGGTTCCGGAAAATCTGGCCAAAGAAAAAACCTACCTTTCCGTTCCCTACAAGGAAAAAGAACGGGCCAAGCGCCTGGGGGCCAAGTGGGACAAAGATCAAAAGAGCTGGTACGCGCTGGAAGGCACTGACCTGGCCAAGCTGACAAAATGGCTGCCGGAAAACACCGTCAAAGCGCCTGCGTCTCTGCGCACTTTGTCACCACAGGAAGAGTTCTCCGCCGCCCTCATTGACGCCGGGCTGGATTTGCAGGGCAAAGATCCCATTATGGACGGTGCTATTCATCGTGTGCCGCTGTTTACCGGCAAGCATAACGAACTGGACGGGGCATATTGCGGCTATCTGGACGACAGGCCTGCCGGATGGATGCAGAACTTCAGTTCCGGCGAAAAAACCAAGTGGATTGCCACGGGTCACAGCCTGAGCAAAGAGGAAATGGACGCCATTCGCCTGGAAGCGGAACAGAAGAAAATCGAACGGGCGGAACAAATCCGCCAAGGCCACGAAAAAGCCGCTGAACTGAGCCTGATCGCCTGGAAAGCCGGAATCGAGGCCCATGACGATCACCCGTATCTGAAGGTCAAAGGCGTTCCTGCTATCGGTCTGCATGAAAATCGCACCGGAGTGCTGCATATTCCGGCCTTCAACGTGGAAGGCGAACTGCGCGGCTTGCAAACCATCAACGCTGAGGGCGAAAAGCGCTTTGTGCCGGGCATGGAAAAATCCGGAAATTTCCATCTGATCGCGGCCCCCGACAAAGACCTCTCACAAGGGGAAATCCTCCTTTCAGAGGGCTACGCCACCGGCGCAAGCCTACACCTGGCCACCGGCAAACCCGTGGCCGTGGCCTTTGATGCGGGTAATCTTGAGCCTGTGGCCGTGAAACTGCGGGGAAAGTTCCCCAACGCCGCCATTACTATCTGCGCGGACAATGACCATCAGCACACACGCCGGACGCCTGGCGGTGAAGAACTCTGGAACAAGGGTGTGGACTTGGCGCAACAGGCTGCTCAGGCCGTGGGCGGCAAGGCGGTCGCGCCGATCTTTACAGATGAGGAACGGTCAAGGGGGCTGACGGATTTTAACGATCTGCACCAGTCGAGGGGCATTGATGAAGTGAAACGGCAGGTGGGCTTTGCTCTACAAAAGGGTATGGAAAAGGAAAAATCTCGTTCCCAGGGTTGGGAAATAGGAATGAGCATTTGACAGGATTTTACTGTGCCAACGAGTATGATAATGGCGGATTCAACTTGCAAGTGCAACACCCTCAAAGTTGAATGAAAAGGCAAGGTGGTATAGCCCTTTAGCCTCTCCATCCAACCAAAGATTGAGGGGCGTATGGGCTATGCACACCTTGCCAGGGAAGAACGGTACTACATCTGCCAGGCAGTGAAAAGTGGAACGTCACTGAGGGCCATAGCCAAAGCGATAGGCCGTAGCGTCTCAACTGTAAGCCGCGAACTTGCGCGAAATACCGGGGCGCGTGGCTACCGCTACAGGCAGGCACACAAGCGCAGTCAGAAAAGGCAGACCAGTAAAGGGAAGAAGCGCATTGGCCTTGAGGTATGGACGTATGTTGAACAGTGTCTGCACCAGGACTTCAGTCCGGAGCAAATCTCTGGAGTTCTCAAACGCAAAGGTTTTGCCCTCAGTCATGAATGGATTTACCAGTACATTCTGGCGGACAAAAAACGAGGAGGAACGCTGCACAGCCATTTGCGCTGGCAGCGCAAACGCAAACGACGATATGGCAAACCCGACAGACGAGGTCAAATCAAGGGGCGTATCAGCATAGACATACGCCCGTCCATTGTTGCCGAGCGCTCACGCCTTGGTGATTGGGAGGCTGATACCGTTGAAGGCAGTAAAGGAGGCCCCGTTTTGGTGACACTTGCAGAGCGTAAAAGTCGTCTTTTCCTGTTTGGCAAGGCTCCCAACAAAAGCGCCAGCGAAGTAAGGCGGGTCATTGAAGGACTCTTGACACCCATTAAGGACTTTGTTCAGACTATTACCTATGATAACGGCAAGGAGTTCAGCTACCATGCCGATGTGTCAGCTACACTCGAGGCTCAGGGATTTTTTGCGCACCCCTACCATTCGTGGGAGCGTGGCTTGAACGAGAACTCCAATGGCCTTCTACGCCAATACTTCCCCAAGGGGGTAAGCTTGGCATCGGTCACGCAAGATGAGATCATAGCGGCAATGTGCCGCTTGAACTGGCGGCCTAGAAAATGCCTTGGGTTTAAGACACCCTATGAAGTTTTTTTAGAAGACGCCAATACCCAAGGACTGGGTGTTGCACTTTGAACTTGAAACCGCGAATAAAAACTCACTCGACAAATTGGAATTTGAAAATCAACTTTCTTGATAATAGGCTGACTAGCGTAAATGTCACTAACATGGAGGAATTACAGTGAAATTGGGTGCAATCGTATTAGACAGTGACAACATTGAAGAATTATCTGACTTTTATGCAAAGATGTTGGGATGGACTAAAAGTAGCCAAGTTCACAATGGGGAAAAGTGGATTACGGTAATAAAAGATGATTATACGGAAACGCCTTTGGTTTTTCAGGAAAATCTCAACTATAAAAACCCGATATGGCCATCTACCCCAATAGAGCAACAGCAAATGGTTCATTTGGACTTTTATGTAAAAGCTGATGAATTTGATGAAAAGGTACAGTACGCAATAGCGTGTGGCGCGAAAATGGCAGAGAGCCAATTCTCGAGCGATTGGAAGGTAATGATAGATGTGTCAGGACATCCTTTTTGTATTATTCCAATACCAAAAGAGGTGTATAAACAGCGGTATGGTTCATAAGTCTTTGCAGCATCAGCCCAACAAAATCTTAGTTTATCGTTCATACCCTTGCGGGCCACGCGCCCCGGCATCGCGCCGCACGACGGCCTCCAAAAGGAAAAGTCATGTGCGCGAAACTGCTGATTCTCGAATCTCCCGGCAAGGTGAAAAAGATACAGGAAATCCTTGGCTCCGGCTGGAAGGTGGCCGCATCTGTCGGTCATGTGCGCGATCTTCCGCAAAAGGAAATGGGCGTAGCTGCGCCGGATTTTAAGCCCATATATGTGCCCACAGACCGGGGCAAAGAGGTGTTGGCTCGGCTGGCAAGCATGGCCAAAGGAGCGGAAGCCGTCTATCTGGCCACAGACCCAGACCGTGAGGGAGAGGCTATTGCGTGGCATCTCGCCGATGCGCTGAAACTCAAAAACGCAAAGCGCGTCACCTATTCGGAGATTACCGAGAAGGCCGTCAAAGCGGCCCTGGAAGCGCCGCGTTCCATCGATATGGCCCTGGTGGCCGCGCAAGAAGGACGGCGGGTGCTGGATCGTTTCTGTGGTTATATGGTCAGCGGGCCGCTTTCCAACGTGGCCGGCACGAAACTGTCTGCCGGCAGAGTGCAAAGCCCCGCCGTGCGTCTGGTAGTGGATCGGGAACGGGAGATCAAAGATTTTCGCTCCACAACCCACTATGGCGTGGAGCTGACCTTTGAGAGCCTGGACAATATTAAGGACGGCTGGAAGGCCTCCTGGGTCACTAAAGGCTGGCTTGAAGACGGTCAGGAGTATTTGTTGGATAAGGCTCTGGCCGAGAAGGCCTCCAAGCTGCGTATATTGGATGTACTGGACTGTCAGGAATCCGAAAGCCGTTCCGCGCCTCCAGCTCCCTTCACCACGTCCAGTTTGCAGCAAGCTGCCAGCAACGCCCTGAAATTCACGCCTAAGCAGACAATGCAACTGGCACAGCGTCTGTACGAACAAGGCGCAATCACCTACATGCGGACAGATTCCCCAAACCTGTCGCAAGAAGCAGTGGAAGCCTTCCGCGTTTACTGCGAAGGCCAAGGCTGGCCGGTTGTGGATAAGCCCCGCACCTGGAAATCCAAGCAAGGCGCTCAAGAAGCCCATGAAGCGATTCGCCCCACGCATATCGAAGATGAGAAAGCCGGAACATCGGCAGACGAAAAGGCCCTGTACAGTCTGATCCGCCTGCGCGTCCTGGCCTGCCAGTTAGAAGATGCTGTGTATGCCGTGCGGACTCTCCAGCTTGGCGCGGATCTGGACAGCAAACAGGCACTCTTTGAGGCGAAAGGTCGGACACTGGTTTCGCAAGGCTGGAAAGTGTTGGTATCCAACGACCAGACAGAAGACACAGAGGATGCCCAGCAGGAGCCGGAAAACCCTGTTCCCACTATGAAACCCGGCACAAAGGCCACAGCCCTATCCGGCAACCTCCTGACCAAGAAAACTAAGCCCTCGCCACGCTTTACAGAAGCCAGTCTGGTGCGCGAGTTGGAAAAGCGCGGCATAGGCCGTCCGTCCACGTATGCAGCCATTATCGACACCATCACAACCCGCGCATACGTCAAGACCGAAAAGCGCTTTCTGGTACCCACGCCGCTGGGCGTCATGGTGGTGGACGGGCTGCGCGGCCACTTCACCTTCATCGAATACGAATTCACCAAAAACATGGAACAGGCCCTGGACGATATTGCCGAAGGCAAAGCGCAATACAGGGCGGTGGTCGGCACAGCCCATGCGCAGCTTACCAAGGAACTGGAGTCCTTCGGCAAAGCCACGGGCAAGGCCTGCCCCAAATGCGGCAAACTCATGGCGCATCGGGTGAAGAAAGCGGGGAAGGACGGCAAAGGCGGGTATGACTTCTGGGGTTGTACCGGCTGGCCGGAATGTAAAGAGACTTGCAAGTAAAGAATAAGGGCAGGCTATGAGGCCTGCCCTTATTCTTTACTTGCGTGGGGCTACAGATTCTGGCTCTACTTTTCACAGCCCCTTTTTATCAAATGCCCTCATCAGGAGTATCCCACCGACAGCGAACAGCGCCACCAGGATGAAGACAGGAATGCCGGTGAGTTCCGGCAGGTCTATTTTGCCGTAATCTTTCCAGGCCAGTACTGTTTCCTTCAAAAAATCGTAGGTATGGGCATAGATCATCGCCCCTGCCAGCATACCGGCAATGGTGAAAATTGCATGAAATCTACCCTCGCCGAGTGCGCCCATGGCTGTGCCTGGGCACAGTCCTGTCAGTGCCCACCCAACGCCAAAAAGGGAAGCGCCGATGATGATTGCCCCTACATTCATGGGCTTATGGCTCAACGTAAGCACACCGGCCTGGGCAAGGATGATAATACCCACCATACCGACGATGATGGCCGTAAGCATGAAGCGCAGCACGGTCATATCTCTGAAAAGAAGCATGCCCACCTGTTTTTCAAAGCGGATAACTCCGCCGCGTTGCAGCAAAAAGCCGAAGGCTATGCCTGTGACCAATCCCAAGATTTGTTCGGTACTCATTTGGCACCTCCTCTGTACACGGCATGCGCAATCAAAGCGCCGACGGCAACGAACAGGAATAAGGCGACAAGAGAGCTGACCGAGAGCTGCATCACGCCGCTTAGGCCGTGTCCGCTGGGGCAGCCGTCCGCCAGCCTCGCTCCGTACATGGCAAAAATTCCGCCGATAAAAGCGCCAAAAGCCCTTTTAACAACGGAATTTCCGAACCGCTCACGCCAAATGGGGGGAACCCACTCAATTTTGAATGTTCCATTGGCTAAAGAAGATAAAAATGCGCCAACGGCGATGCCAACTACCAGCATGAATTGCCAGTCTACTTTGATTTTTTGAGTCACGTAATAGCTGACAGAGGAAGTGCTCGTGGGAGAGAAAAATTCTTCAATAAAACCCGCTGCCCGAACAAAAGAAGTTGATGTGCCCAGGTAGTTGCTTTTGCCGAGCAAAACAGTGGTTGCCACTGCGGACGCAATAGCCAGTAATCCTAGCATGATGCCAATTATATAGGTGTTTTTGTTGTTTTTTTTCACAACTCACCTCCTTGGAATGCGCAAAAAACAATTCACCTATCTTTAGCATAACACCTCGGGGTAAATATTGGTAGATCGGGACAGTTATTTTGTTCATCCACACGGCATCTGCAAAAATCATTGTGCGGAGTTGACTCGAAGCCCTGTCTGCTCGTTACCTACTTGCGTAAGAGTCTTAACCCGTTGAATACCACAAACAGACTGGTGCCCATGTCCGCAAATACAGCCATCCACATGCTGGCCTCGCCCATAAAGGTCAGGACGAGAAACACCGCTTTTATGCCAAGGGCAAGTATGATGTTTTGTTTCAGGATGGTTGCCGTGGCCCTTGAAAGACGAATAAATGTCGGTATTTTGCGCAGGTCGTCGTCCATCAAGGCCACGTCTGCTGTCTCAATGGCCGTGTCAGAACCTGCCGCACCCATGGCAAAGCCGATGTCCGCCCGTGCAAGTGCCGGGGCATCATTGATGCCGTCACCCACCATACCTACGATTCCACCGGACGACAGCAGGCCTTCAATCTCATGAAGCTTGTCTTCCGGCAGTAGTCCCCCAAGGGCGCGGTCGGTTCCTACCTGAGCAGCGATGGCGTCGGCTGTGTGTGGGTTGTCTCCCGTGAGCATCACTGTTTTTACGCCCAAAGCGTGGAGTTCAGAGACCGCCTCACGGCTGCTTTCTTTAACCGTGTCCGCCACCGCAAAGAAGGCCAGCACATGCTTCTCGTCGGTCAGCAGCGTGACGCTTTTGCCCTGTTTTTCCAGTGCAGCAAGCCGTTCCTCCAGGTCAGAAGAGCATATTCCGAGTTCCTCCACCATCCTGTGGTTGACGAGATAATAGGTTTCAGCACCAATGCGGCCCTTAACACCACGTCCGGGCAGAGCGATGAACTCACTTACTTCCGGCAGAGCAATTCCATCTTTTTGAGCTGCTACAGTCAACGCTTTGGAGACCGGATGATCGGAACGGGCGGCAAGGCTTGCGGCCAAGCTGCGGGCAGTCAGCGGGTCTGCTCCCTGCCTCGTTTCAAAATCGGTTTGTACGGGCTTGCCGTGAGTCAGGGTGCCTGTTTTATCCAAAGCCAGCCATGATAGCTCGCGGCCTTTTTCCAAATAAACGCCGCCTTTGATCAAAATGCCTTTCCGGGCCGCTGCGGCCAGCCCGCTGACGATGCTTACCGGTGTGGATATGACCAGGGCACAAGGGCAGGCAATAACCAGCAGTACCAGTGCCTTGTAAATCCAATCCAGCCAGAGTGCTCCTGTAAACAGCGGGGGTACAACAGCCACCCCCAGCGCCAGCGCAAAAACAGCGGGCGTATAGTAGCGGGCAAATTGGTCTACAAAGCGTTGCGTGGGCGCACGGCTGCCTTGGGCCTGTTCCACCGCGTGGATGATTCGGGCTAGGGTGGAATCGTTTGCTCCGGCTGTTACCCGGTATATGAATGAGCCGGACTCATTGATGGTTCCGGCAAAGATATGGTCGCCCTCGGCTTTTTCCACCGGCAGGCTTTCTCCGGTTATCGGGGCCTGATTGATTGCCGAGCGTCCTTCAAGTATTTCACCGTCCAGGGCAATCCGTTCTCCCGGCTTAACTCGTATACGGTTGCCGACAACAATCATTTTGGCATCGACATCAACCCAACTACCGTCAGGTTGTTGCACTGTCGCTCGTTCCGGGGTGAGTTCCATCAACCCCCGGATGGCGTTCCTGGCGCGATCCAACGATCTGGCCTCAATGACTTCCGCCAATGTGAACAGCACCATAACCATGGCCGCTTCCGCCCACTGCCCGATGAACACGGCTCCGGTGACGGCTATCGTCATAAGGGCGTTCATGTTCAGATTGCGGTTTTTTACCGCAATCCAGCCTTTTTTATAGGTAGACAACCCTCCTGCAACAATGGCTGCGAGAGCTAAGGCCAGAACTATCCAAGAGTGGCCGTATGCGAGTTCAACAACTTCAGAGGCCACAGCAAAAACACCCGCCAGGGCCAATCGTGTCAGGTTGCCCGTTGCAGGTGGTGTTTCTGGAGCGGGGTTCTCCGTATCCAGCAGTTTTGCATTCAAATCCAACGAATCAAGCGCGGCACTGATGGCGGGCAGGGCTTCAGCGATATGGCCCACTTTAAGCGTCCGTTGCACAAGATTGAAATCCAGGCTGGTAATACCTTTCAGCGAGGCAAGCTTGCTCCGGATCAGGCTTTCTTCTGTGGGGCAGTCCATGCCGGTGATGGAAAATGTTGAAACCGTTGCCTGCGGCGTCTGAGCCTTCATATTGATAGGCCGAGAAGCTAGCTCGCAGGCATCTCCACACTCAGACTGCCCGGATTCCGCCTTATTGGCCTCAGGCAGGTTCGATATTGCCTCGGTTTCCCGGTGTTTTGTTGTGGGGGTATCCATATATTTTCTCCTTGGCTGGCAGAAGCCTGCCGTTGTTCAAGAGCACATTAACAATTAAACATCTACTTATACGTTTAATCGTTAATGCCACAAAAAACAACCTGAAGAGGGAGAGAAAATCATTCAGATAGGATATGAAGCCTACGACAGTAGTGCCCGGCGCTATTCCGTCTCTCCGTTCTCAGCCAACTCGTAGTGAATCAACTTAGTCTGCAAAGTCTTTCGGGTAATGCCGAGTCGTCTGGCTGCCTCACTTTTATTGCCTTCGCAGGCTTCCACTGTTTTCATTATGACGATTTTTTCCGCCTCTTCAAGGCTCAAACCGACCAATGCGCCGTAGGATTCTTTTCCGTCGTTCACAGACGGATCACCTACGATGGAAGGGGGCAATTCCCTTTCGCCGATGTATTCGCCGACCAGCAACACAACGGAACGTTCCACAGCGTTTTCAAGTTCCCGCACGTTACCGGGCCACGGATATTTCAGGAGCTTGTCCATGGCCGTGGGAGTGAACCCTTTGACTGTTTTATTGTTCTTGCCCGCAAAGTGTTCAAGAAAGTGCATGGCCAGAAGCGGCACGTCTTCCACCCGCTGGCGCAGGGGCGGGATATCCAGCGTCACGACATTCAGACGAAAATAGAGATCCTGCCGGAAACGGCCCGCTTCAACTTCCGCTTTCAAGTCTTTGTTGGTGGCCGCCACAATACGCACATCCACCTTGACAACTTGTTCACCCCCGACCCGCTGAAATTCGCGTTCCTGGATAACCCGGAGCAGCTTTACCTGCATGAGAGGGGAAATTTCGCCTATTTCGTCCAAAAAGATGGTTCCTTTATTGGCCTGGGCAAAAAGTCCTTCACGTCTTCTTTCAGCCCCGGTAAAGGCTCCTTTTTCATGCCCGAACAGCTCCGACTCCAGAAGCGTTTCTGAAAGAGCCGCGCAATTCACCGCGACAAACGGGCCTTTTTTACTCTGACTGTTGGCGTGAACAGCCTTGGCGATCATTTCCTTGCCTGTGCCGGATTCGCCGTTAATAAGAACAGTGGCTCCCGAAGGCGCAATCATGGCCAGCATTTCCATAAGCTTGCGCATAGATGGGCTTGTGCCGATGATGCCGCCGGTATCAAAAGACAAGCCCAGGCGATCTTTGAGCGTCTGATTTTCCGTCCGCAGTGTCGCGTGATCCAGGGCGCGTTCCAGCGTAAGGCGCAGCACATCAAAATCCAGGGGCTTGGACAGGTAGTCATAGGCCCCGGATTTGAGTGCTTCAATGGCGGTTTCCACATTGGAATAAGCCGTCATAATGAGAATGGGAATGGCGGGGTTATACGCTTTGATTTCCGCAAGGGCTTCAATGCCGTTTATCCCTTCCATCTGAACGTCCATCAGAATGAGGTCATAAGGATGCTCCCGGCACAAGCTGACGGCTTTCTCTCCGCTTTCAGCTTCCACAACCACAGCGCCCCACGCCGAAAGCAAGGCCCGCAACGTGACACGATGGGCGGAATCATCATCTACAACCAGGATTTTCGCCTTGGTAAGAGTACTCATTGTGCATCCTTTTGCGGCAACAGCAGGGTAAAGACAGAGCCTTGCCCGACAGCGCTGCTCATCTTGATTTCGCCGTGGTGGTCTTCGAGTATTTTTTGGACGACAGCAAGGCCAAGCCCTGTTCCGGTGGCCTTGGTCGTGTAGTAGGGGTTAAAAATATTTGCGGCTATGTCGGCTGGAATGCCTTTGCCCGTGTCGGCGATTTCAACCGCTATGCGCGAGTCGTCCGCCATTTTTGCTGTTACCCGCAGGGTTCCCCCTGTTGCCATGGACTGTACCGCATTGATGAAGAGGTTGAGAAAGGCCTGAGTCAACCGTTCGGAGTCAACAAGCAGGAGCGGCAAAGCCGGGTTTGGCGAGAAAGACACGGTAATGCCTTTGGTTGTGGCGTCCGCTTCCACCAAGCGCAAAGAGCGCTCGATAACAGCGTTGATATCACTGTCTTGCAGCTTCAGCACCGTGGGACGGGCAAAGTCCAATAACTCCGAGACTACCCGGTTAAGCCTGTCCACTTCGCTGATCATTGTGGCGGAAAATTCTTTGTCCTGCTCTGTGGTGTTTTTTTCAGAAAAATATGTGGCAAGACCTTTGATGGAGCTTAAGGGATTCCGAATCTCATGCGCCACCCGTGCGGCCATATTGCCGAGAACGGAAAGGCGTTCGCTACGCCGTAATTGCTCTTGCAGGCGCTTTACTTCCCGCAGATCCCGCAACAGAAACAGACAGCCGAGATTGACGCCTTCTTCGTTGATGATCCCGGAAGCGCTTATGCTGACAGGTGTGGCGGTTCCTTCCGGCAGCGTCAGAGAATGCTCTTCTTCCAAGATAGTATTTCCGGCACCCAGACGCTTCAGGATGGAATTCCAATCTAAATTTTGCACAGCGGCCAGATGTTTGCCCGTAAGCAGCTCTTCGCTTTTTCCCAGAATCGTGGCGGCTGCTTCGTTGACAAGAGTTACTTTGTACTCCGTGTCAGTGGTCAGGAGTCCTATGGGCAGGCTGGTGACAACTTCTGAGGCGAAAGCGCGGGTATCTTGCAGCATGCGGCGTGAACGTCGGTAGCTTTGCGCCCAAAACAGTGAAGCAAAACCGCCTAACCCTAAAAGCCCCACAAGAACGGCGGTTATGAGCGTGTTGCGGAAGTCTTCCGCCAGGGCGTCCTCAAAGGGCTTCACATCCAGCCCGACAAAAATCAGCACATTGTCTTCCGTATCGTCCGCTGATGGTGGCATGCCGTGCCCGGTATTTTTCCCTCCCCCCCATGAACAGTCCCGGCAATCGCCGCCCCCAGAAGAACCATGCCACATATGACGATGGAAACCCGGCAGAGGGGAAAAAGTTCTATATACCTCGAACACAGAAGCGCCTGCCGTGCTTTCCGTAGTTCTCCACCGGCTTTTTTCGCCGACGCCAAGGGCCTGAACAACCTCTCGACTATAAAGAGATTGCCCCACTTTTTGAGGTTCACTGTGGGCTAACAATATTCCCGCTCTATCGGTAACGGCCATGTACACAATGCCGGGCTGTTTGGCGGTTTCTTCAAGCAAAGACTGGACGGCGCGGCTGTTGCTGTTCATGCCCATGCCCGTGCGCGTTCCCGCCTCCAAAGCCCATATCAACGAATTGGCTCTGTCCATGAGATTTTGCGACATATACGCTTTTTCGCGTTGGGCGTTCTGAAATGCCAGAATGAAGATGGCAAGGCCCAATATTGCCGTCATGCCGATAATCAGCCAAGGCGAATAGCGGGCCGCCAGCTGGCCTCGGACCGCAGGTAAAGAGCGAAGAAGCGACATATTTTTTCCTTATGAAGAGAGTTAGCTGTCATAGCATGCATAAATTTTACCCCTTTGAGTCCAGGAGGGTGCATAATTATTATGCACCAATCACTGCCAAGGCAAGAAGAAAATGATTATATCTTTTATATTATCAATAAAATCAAAGAATTAACTTAATTAATCGCGTTGGCACGGTTCTGGCTATAAGGGAAATACTCGGTACGAATCCGAAGAGAGATAAGGGAGTTCACCATGAAAAAAATGCTTCTCATACTGGGATTGGTCCTTTTGGTGGCCGCCTGTTCACCCCACCGTGGATACTATGGAGACGGTTACCATGGAGGACATTGCGGCTACTGGAATAACGGTTCCAGCGATGCCCCACAGTACAGAGGCTCCGGGTATCCGTCGGGAATGAATTATCCGGCCTCAAGCTACGGGTATTAGGAGGCCGGTATGTGGAGCTGCTCTTCCCCTCACTTCATGGGCATGTTCGGAGGAATATGGATGTGGTTGTGCCTGACTCTCTTTATTGCCGTGGTGTACTTCATTGTGAAGGCCTTCACGGGAAAAGAGACACCAGGAAACAACATTAAGGATCGTTATGATTCTCTGGAAATTCTCAAAGTACGTCTGGCTAAGGGAGAAATAAGCATCGATGAATTCAATGCTCTGAAGAATGCCCTGCTGTAGATGAACAAAGTTTACCAAAGCGTATAAACAAATTTACACATGAACCAACCTTAAGGAGAACATTATGAACACTATTCGCACTTCTATGATGGCGCTTGCCTTCGCAGCTATGACAATTTTGGGGGCTTCCGGCATCGCAAGTGCTGCTCCACATAACGGTCAAATGATGGGGAACGGCGGCTACAACAACATGACCCCTGAAGTCCAGGCCAGCATGCAAAAAGCTTACGCGACCATTAACCCCCTGGAGCAGTTGCTGTACGCGAAAAAAATGGAACTGGACGCCCAGATATCCGCAGGAGCCGACGATAAGACCATTCAAGGTCTTGTTGGCGAGGTAAATTCTCTGAGCGCCAAGCTCACCGAAGCACAGGCCAAGGTGAAGCAGCAAATGGCGAAGGACGGCATCTCCTATAACAACTTCATGCAATACTGCATGATGATGGGCGGCTCGATGTGCGGCTACGGCGGCATGATGGGCGGCATGGGCCAAGGGGGCGGCATGATGCACGGCGGCGGTATGGGCCATGGTGGTGGTATGGGCCATGGCGGCATGATGGGTGGTTGCCCGATGATGGGCGGCATGATGGGACACGGCCAATAGCAGGCTCGGACTAAAACGAATAAAGCTGCCGGGGAAATACCTCTCGGCAGCTTTATTCGTTTTAACTATTTGTCAGGAGCAATATGAAAAGGCTTATGCGCAAGGCCTTCATGGCACGAAACACAGCTTTTGATTTCCACCTTGGGCTTCTTGGGCGCTGAGGAGCGGGGTTTTCTGCCATGGCAGCGGGAACAACCGCCTCTATCCGCGTGGGGATTGTTTTTCAGATATGTGGCATGATCTTTTCGCCCTTTATCCGGCACCGGGCCATCGCCTTTGGCATTGAGCATCAGATCTTCGTGACAAGTCCGGCAATTTGAGTCGGCTATAAACTCTCTCGCGTCTTCCCGCATTTCGTTACGATTAACCGCCGGATCTTCGTCATTGAAGTGCGCCCAGGCGTCTTTCGCTCCCATGTAGGTTTTTGCACCCAGCATGGAAAATACGCCGGAATTAGGGATATGGCACTGCGAACAGCCTATGGGGTGGCCCTTGGCGTCTTTAGCATGTGGTGATAGCAGCAACTCATCCCGATAAATGCGCATTTCATGGCAAGATAGGCAAAAAGTATCTGTAGAGGTGCCCACTGCCGTGGCGCTTGAAATCAAAAGAAAGACCAGTACCACAACCCCTTTTACCCCAAGAATAGCATACAGCTTGGACATCAATCGGCCTTGCTCCTCGCTGGCTGTGTCCAGAATCGCTTCTGATGTAATCTTGACCCGTTATACGATGTAGTATTCATTTTGGTAATGTTGGTTCTTATTTTTATATATTGCATCATTAATTCTTGGTTTCCATAATATGGGCAAGGCCTTGCATAAAAAGAGGCTCAATGTGATCGTCCGCGATGGAGTAGTAGACGATTTTTCCTTCGCGTCTGAAATTGACCAAATGCATATGGCGCAAGATCTTCAAGTGGTGGGAAATAGCCGGTTGGCTCATGCCCAGCAAGGCACTGATGTCGCACACGCACATTTCCGCATGCAGTAAGGCGTTAATAATCTTGAGGCGGGTCGGATCATTCAACGACTTGAAAAGCTCAGCAATTTCTACAAGAAACGTATCTTCGAGAACCTTTCCCCTAACATCCGCAACGACATTTTCATGGATGACGGTACAGCCGCATAGGCCGGTATCCTCTTTCTGCTTGGACATGGCATCTCCTAAACAAATACATAAGCAAGTGTTTAATTGTTCCTAGCAGGCGGGTATTTTGGTGTCAACTTGCATGGGACGCTCCGCATTCTTTATACTCGCCGGTTCCTTCTATGGGCGTTGTAGAGTAGTTGCCTCCGACCGAATACTTTGGTCACAGCGAAGGAGAAATTCCTGCTCACCCTTGACATAGTTCAATTGGCGTTGAATAATTATCCAATGGAAACAAAAACCGCCACCACCATATTTGAAGTCCTGACTTCCGAGGCCCGACTTTCCATCTTCCGGCTGCTGGTCAAATACGCGCCGGACGGACTGGTTGCCGGAGATATTGCCAGGATGCTGGACATACCCAAGACGAATCTTTCCTTTCACCTGAAAACCATTGTCCACAGCGGGCTTGCCAGCATGGAGCGTGAAGGCCGCAACACGCGGTACAAAGCCAACATTCCTTTGATGCTGGAAACTATCGCCTACCTGACTGCCGAGTGCTGCTCCGGCAGCCCTGACCAGTGCCGGACGTACCGGACAGAAAGTGGCATTGCGCCGGAGTTTCTGCCGACCTGCTGCGAACACAAAAAATCATAACGTGGAGAATATTTTTATGAACACGCCCGACAAATCAAACGAGCAAATCAGAGAAACCGTGCGCTCTGGATATGCGGCTATCGCCACGGGGCAGCGTTCTTGTTGTTGCTCCAGCCCGCGCAGCAGTCAGGCCGACCCAACCCGGTTGGCGCAGGCCATTGGCTATGACGCGGAAAGTCTTGCCAATCTGCCGGAAGGCGCGAACATGGGGCTTTCCTGCGGTAATCCTGTAGCCATTGCGGCCTTGCAGGAAGGGCAGACAGTGCTTGACCTCGGTAGTGGCGGCGGCTTTGACGTGTTCCAGGCAGGCGAAAAGGTGAAAGCCTCCGGGCGTGTCATCGGCGTGGACATGACGCCGGAAATGCTTGCCAAGGCCCGCAAGAACATTGAGCACTACCGGCAGCGTACCGGCCTGGACAACGTGGAGTTCCGCCTTGGCGAGATTGAATATTTGCCCGTGCCCGATGCCAGCGTTGACGTGGTGCTTTCCAACTGCGTCATTAACCTTTCGCCGGACAAGCCCCAGGTATGGCGTGAAATCTTCCGAGTTCTGAAACCCGGCGGCAAGGTGTCTGTTTCCGACTTGGCCCTGTTGCAACATCTGCCCGACAACATCCGGGAAATGGCGGCGGCTTTGGTTGGTTGCGTGGCCGGAGCCGTGCTGGTGGACGAAACCAGGGCCATGCTCGAAAAGACCGGCTTCACCTCTATCGTCCTGACGCCCAAGCCCGATTATGTGCGGAACATGCAGGACTGGAACGACCCCTTGTACAAGCAAATCGCCGAGACTTTGCCAAAGGGTAAAGAAATGGCCGATTACGTTGTCAGTCTATCCATAGAAGCCCGGAAGTAGTGGCGCTTATGAACATTCTTTTCTTGTGTACGGGCAATTCCTGCCGCTCTATCATTGCAGAGGCGCTTTTCAAATCAATGGCCCCGGCTGGTGTGGCTGCGCAAAGTGCGGGCAGCAAGCCCGCCGGACGTGTGCACCCCCGCGCCCTGGCTGTGCTCAAAGAAGCCGGACTTTCCACGGAAGGCTTGTCCAGCAAGTCATGGGATAATCTGACGGAAAAGCCGGATGCGGTCATAACCCTGTGCGCCGACGCAGCGGGCGAAGCCTGCCCGCTATACTTCGGCAAGGTTGTCCGCAGCCATTGGGGAATGCCCGACCCGGCCAAGGTGGAAGGCGACGAGGCAGCGGTAAACGCCGCTTTTGCCGAAACCTTCGCCGTGCTCCGCAGGCGGATAAGCGCCCTGGTGAAACAGCTTGAAGCAGAACCGTGACCTGCCCCCAAAAAACTGGTCCGCCTAAAAAGTTAGTATAAGGTGGAGCCATGGAGGGCATCAAATGGGTCGCAAAGCATTTACTCCAGAGCAAATCATTTTCAAGCTTCGCGAGGTTGAAGTTCTTGTGGGACAAGGCGAAAGCATTGCCCTGGCTTGCCGCAAAATTGCTGTAACCGAGCAAACGTATTATCGATGGCGCAAGGAATATGGAGGCATGGGGACTGAGCAGCTCAAGCGATTGAAAGAACTAGAAAAGGAAAACGCTAGGCTGCGACGAGCCGTCGCTGATTTAAGCCTTGAAAAAATTATTCTTGCGGAGGCGGCAAAGGGAA
>NZ_ATUZ01000020.1 GCF_000420465.1 Desulfovibrio desulfuricans DSM 642
CCGCCAGAATTATCAGCTATACAGGCGACAGAAACAGAACCACAAAGAATCTACCACTAACATTTAACCTGGTACAAAAAAACGGGGCTGGTCAGTTCCGCCAGATATTCCACAAGTGTCTTCAAAAATTCTGCGGCGGGCGCGCCGTCTTCAACGCGGTGGTCAAAGGTAAGGCTCAAACCCATCATGGAGCGGGCAACTACGGCCCCCTCGCGGATAACGGGCTTTTCCACCACGCGGCCCACGCCCAGGATTCCCGTTTCGCCGGGCTTGAGAATGGGCGTGAAGAAATCCACCACGGAATGCGCCATGTTGGTGATGGTAAAGGTGCCGCCGCTCATGTCGTCGGGCGTCAGCTCGCCCTTGCGGGCGCGGCCAGCAAGCAGGCGGGCTTCCCTGGCTATTTCAAGCAGGGGCAGCCTGTCCGCATGGTGCAGCACGGGTACCATCAGGCCCTCGGGCAGGGCCACGGCCACGCCCATATGCACCTCGCCGTGACGGGTGATGGTTTGCCCGTCAAAGGTGGCGTTCATGCGCGGGTGCTTTTTCAAGGCCTTTGAAACGGCCAGAATGAGCATGTCGTTCATGGAAAGGCGGAAGTCTTTGTTCTTTTTGTTGCGGGCCTTGAAGTCGTTGATGATGTGCACGCAGGCGGTTACATCCGCTTCGCTCACAAGGGTGAGCTGGGCGGAGTTTTGCAGGCTGCCCAGCATGTTGTCGGCAATGATCTTGCGCATGCCTTCCATGGGCACGGAGCCTAACTCGCTGCCGCAAACGGCGCTGGCGCAGGTTGACTGAGACGCACCTTGCCCCGCGTTCTGCGTCGCAGCGAACTTTTCGGGGTGCATGGCGCGGTCAACATCTTCGCGCACGATCTTGCCGCCTTCGCCCGTTCCGGTGAGGGTGGAGATATCCAGCCCTGCCTTGGCAGCAACGGCAGCGGCAAGGGGCGTGATCCTGATTTTGCCGATAATTTCCTGACGGGCCTGTACATCGCGTTCAACAATGCGGCCTCCAGGGCCGGAGCCTGCGACGCAGGCAAGGTCAATGCCAAGTTCACGCGCCAGCCGCCGAGCGGCAGGAGACGCTATCCCGCCAGTGCTAGAGGGTTGCACGGCGGCTGACGCGTTGGTTTTTGCTGGCTTGGGCGCGCCCGCTTCCGCTGTGGCGGAAGCGGGGGAGTCAGACGCGCCTTCAACCCGGGCGATTGTTTCACCAGGTTCGGCCAGAATGCCAAGCACGGCACCCACGGCCACTTCCTGTTTGGGCTGCACCATAATCTGGAAGAGCACGCCATCGGCGGGGCTTTCCACCTTGTTGGTGATCTTGTCGGTTTCCACTTCAAACAGATCATCGCCCTGCTTGACTGCGGCGCCTTCGGCCACAAACCATTTGGAAACCTTGCCGGTCTTCATGGTCAGACCAAGTTTCGGCATGGCAAGTTCTATGCTCACTGCTGTTCTCCTGCGATGTTGTGTGTTGGGGCGGAAGGCTGCCTTTTTGCCGTCAGCCGGGCCGATGCCGTCAGCGGTAAACCATGCCGCCGTCAATAAGCACGGCCTGTCCGGTCATGTAGTCGGAATCCGGCCCTGCCAGATAGGAAACAAAGGCGGCCACGTCTTCCGGTGTTTCGGGGCGGCCAAGGGCTATGCCTTCGCAGTATTTTTTGTAGGTTTCGCCCTTGGGGGCGCCTGTGATCTTTGAAAAGCCTTCGTCAATGGCAACCCACATGTCGGTGCCGACCACGCCGGGGCAGTAGGCGTTTACGGTGATGCCGCTGGAGGCAAGTTCCCGCGCTGCTGCCTGGGTAAGGCCGCGCACGGCGAACTTGGTGGCGCTGTACGCGCCGATAAGGGCAAAGCCATCGTGCCCGGCAATGGAAGAAGCGCTGATGATCTTGCCCTTCTGCTTGCGGGCCATGAATTTTGTGGCTGCTGCCTGAATGCCCCAGAGCACGCCGTTGACGTTGATTCTGAAGATGCGTTCAAGCTCCTCGGGGGTGACGTCCAGCAGGGCCTTGACCTGAGCGATGCCCGCGTTGTTGATCATGACGTCAAACCCGCCCAGTTCTTTTTCCGCATGGTCCACGGCAGCAAAAACCTGTGCGCGGTCGCTTACATCGGCAATAAAGGTGGTGGCTTTGCGGCCAAGGGCGCGCACTTCATCGGCAGTGGCGGCCAGTTTGTCCGCGTTCATGTCCACAAGGCAGATATCCGCGCCGTCCTTTGCCAGACGCAGGGCTATGCCGCGTCCTATCCCCTGAGCGGAGCCGGTAACCAGAACAACTTTGCCGTTAATAGTCATGATAGTATCCTCCGTGTTGCCGCATGCCCGGCGCAAATCGGCGCAAACCGGGCATGTCGTGGATGGCAGCACCCTGTGGGCCGCAAACTGCTTGTTGCATCAGGCAAAAATCCCGTCGCCGCTGGCATTGCCAAGGCCGGGATGGATGTCGAAGCGCACAACGCCCACAGGCACCTTGACCGCCCGTGCGACCATCGCCGCGCCTTCGTAGCCAAAGCCGCCGCACAGCTCGATGGCAACGCAACCGTCTTCGGCCACGGCCTTCTGCGCCGCGTCAACGGCCTCCCTGTAGGATGTCACGCCAATAGTCAGCAGTTCCACGCCGGGGGTGCGCGTCCAGCTGCGGTGCTCGGCCTTGACGCCGTTGCCTTCGCCACGGGGGCTCAGAAAAATGAATGCAGCCTTGAGTTTCATAAACATGCTCCTGGTGTTGGGGATTCAGGCTTGTTGCCGGTCTGGGCCTAATTGGCGTAACAGACCTGCGCGCCACGCAAGAACAGCCCTCGCTGCCGGGCGTATTCCATGACGCGGGCCACATCCACCACGCGCATGGTGTCTTCTGACAATCGTATGCTGGCGCGCTGCCCGCGCCGAACCTCCACCTCGCGTTCGCCGTCCAGCGCCAGCACGCAGGGCGTGAGGGCCACAGGCACATCATCGCCGGGTAGCAGCTGGCGCACGCGGGAGACGCCCACGTCGGCAAACAGGCCGGGGCCGATGGCGGCGCGTACGCGGCAGGCAAAATCGGGGTCAAGATCAAGGGCCAGACCGCGCGGTTCTTCGGGTGAGATGCTCATGAGCTGCCCGGCCACAGTGGAGAGGCCGATGCTGTCTGGCCGACAGCGGGAAACAACAATCTGGCTGACTCTGGTGATGTCCCAGATAGCGCGGGAGCCGAGAAAAAGGTCGTCGTACACCGCCACATCCACCAGAGCGATATCTCGGAACTGACCGTCCACATGCACTTCAAGCAGGCTGGCCTCGCGGCAGCCTTCGTCAATGGTTACGCCGCCGCAGGCAAGCACGCCCGCAGCAAGGCCAGCCACCGTGGCTTCGGCCATGACAGGAAAAACATTGTTGGTGCCTGTGGAGAGCGGCAGAATGGGCGTTTTGCGCGCGCCCTTGCAGGCGGCACGGCTTGTGCCGTCGCCCCCCATGACGATGATGACCGCAACCCCCTCCTGCTGCATGAGGGCGGCGGCGTTAATGGTGTCCTCCTGCGTGTTGTGCAGGTAAATATCCACCGGAGCCACGTTCACAGGCGTTTCCAGAGCTTCCAGATCGCTCAGGGCGCGCGGCACGATGCCGTAGCCCTCGGGCATATACAGAACATCACGTACCCCGGCGGCGGCCAGACCAACCAGAATACGGCGCACCATGCGCACCTTCTCCTGATTGTCAAAAACACTGCCGTGCGCGACGATGCGGCGTATGTCCTTGCCTGATGCCGGATTGGCGATAATGGCTGCTTTCACGGTGGCTCCGGTGGATGTAGGTTGCAGGCAGGGCCTGCAAGAGTTTTTGCACCTTTGCGCCGCGATGGGGCAGGCCTTGTGCCTGTGCCTGCCCCTTGAACGCGGCTTAATTATCGCAGCGACTTGACCGCAGCGACGATCTGATCCGCGCCGGGAATGTAGGCCTTTTCCAGCGGCGGGCTGAAGGGGACAGGGCAGTAAGGAGCGCCCACGCGCACGATGGGCGCGTCCAGATAGTCCAGGGCTTCCTCGGCTACCATGGCGGCGATTTCCGCACCGGCTCCGGCGGTTTTGACGGCTTCGTGCGCAACCACAAGGGCGTGGGTTTTCTTGACGGAATTGAGGATGATGTCCTTGTCGAGCGGCACCAGACAGCGGGGGTCTACCACTTCGGCGCTGATGCCCTGAGCGGCCAGGGTTTCTGCGGCCTGAAGGGCGGAGTGAACCATGAGCGAGGTGGCTACAATGGTTACGTCCGAGCCTTCGCGCTTTACATCGCCCTTGCCAAGCTCAATGGGCGTCGCCTCGTCGCCAACTTCGCCTTCCACGCCGTACAGAATCTTGTGTTCAAGAAAGACCACTGGGTTGTCGTCGCGGATGGCGCTGATGAGCAGGCCTTTTGCGTCTGCCGGGGTGGAGGGAATGCACACCTTGATGCCGGGAATGTGCATGAACCATGCTTCAAGGCTCTGGGAGTGCTGGGCCGCAGCGCCCACGCCAGCGCCCTGCGGCATGCGCAGCACCATGGGCACCTTGGCCTTGCCGCCGAACATGTAGTGCATTTTGGCGGCCTGATTGAAGAGCTGGTCAAAGGCAACGCCGATAAAGTCCACAAACATCAGCTCTGCCACAGGTCGCAGACCAGCTGCTGCGGCACCAGCGGCAGCGCCCACAATGGCGCTTTCCGTGATGGGGGTGTCGCGCACGCGGCGTTCGCCGAATTTGTCAAAAAGGCCCTGGGTCACGCCAAAGCAGCCGCCAAACTTGCCCACGTCTTCACCGATGATGAACACGTTTTCGTCCCGCTCCATCTCCTGACGCATGGCATCGTTAAGCGCTTGCAGGTAGGTTTTGATCGCCATATTTTTCTCCATTCTGAAAATCTGAAGGTGGTTTCCGCAGTTTCAGGCAAACGCTTTATGCGTACACGTCTTCCAGCAGGTCTTCCGGCTTGGGGAAGGGGCTGTCTTCCGCAAACTTGACGGCGGCTTCAATTTCGGCGGTCACAGATACTGTGATGGCGTCCAGTTCCGCCTGAGTGACGGTGCCGGTTTCCACCAGCTTTTTGGCAAAACGCGGAATGGGATCCTTGGCCTTCCATTCTTCCAGTTCCTTTTCGCTGCGGTATACGCAGGCATCGCCCTCAAAGTGGCCGCGCCAGCGGTAGGTCTTGCATTCGATGAGCGAGGGACCCTGCCCCTTGCGCGCGCGTTCTACGGCCATTGTTACGGCTTCGTACACGGCAAGCACATCGTTGCCGTCAATGACGACGCCGGGCATGTCGTATCCGGCGGCACGGTCGGCAATGTCGGTGATGGCCATGGATTTGCTCTGCGGGCAGGAGATGCCGTAGCCGTTGTTTTCATTGATAAAGATGACGGGGAGCTTCCAGGCGCTGGCCATGTTCAGCGATTCCTGCGTGGTGCCCTGGTTGGACGCGCCATCGCCGAAAAAGCAGGCGCACACGCCCTTGGTGTCTTTGTACTGGCAGCTGAAGGCCGCGCCCACGGCCAGAGGCCCACCGCCGCCCACTATGCCGTTGGCGCCAAGAATGCCGATGTTGAAATCGGCAATGTGCATGGAGCCACCCTTGCCCTTGCAGTAACCGGTGGAGCGGCCATAGATTTCGGCCATCATGAGCTTGAGGTCGCCGCCCTTGGCAATACAATGCCCGTGGCCACGGTGGGTGCTGGTGATCATGTCCGTCTGCTTCAGCGCGGCGCACGCGCCAGTGGCAACGGCTTCTTCACCAAGGTAGAGGTGAACGAATCCGGGTATTTTGCCAGCTGCAAAAAACTTTTGCAGCTCGCTTTCAAAAAGGCGGATCTTGGTCATGGTGCTGAACATTTCCAGCAGAACCTTTTTGTCGGGATGTTTCATGGTACTCTCCTCAGATTGCTGATTGTGGTGCCGACTCAGTCAATATCTACCGACACGGTCAGGGCCGCGCAGGCCAACACGATGTCGCTGCAACCGGGGCTGAAGCAGGCAACTTCGAGGCCCGGAGTGCGCAAGCCGCCCGTAACGACCTCAATGCTCTTTTCCCCGATGGGAATGGCGGCAAGCACTGCCTCCTTGTCCACCAGATCAGGCTCGGGCACGGCAATGCGCGCATGCACATGCACACCCTGAAAAGATCCGCGCCCGAGTATCTCCACCAGGCCGCACAAACAACTGCGCGAAATGGCGTCCTTAACCGCGCGGTATGCGGCCTTGGTCATGTTTGCGCCGTGCAGATCTGCCCCGGTGCCCAGTTCAACAACGTAACGTTGCAGCATTGGATTCCTCCGCTGGTCAGCCCAGCATGCGCACGGGCTGTTCGAGCATGTCCGCAAGGGTGCGCAGGAAGCTCATGGCCGGGCCGCCATCGGTGACCATGTGGTTGAAGGTGAGGGAAAGAGTCATCATCTTGCGCACGCAGACCTGACATTCAAAAACGCCCGGCTTTTCCACCACGCGACCAACGCCGAGGATGCCTGTCTCCGGCGGGTTGAGAATGGGGGTGAAGCCGTCCACGCCAAGTATGCTCACATTGGAAATGGTAAAGGTGCCGCCGGAAATTTCGTCCATGGAAAGACCGCCCTTGCGGGCGCGGCTGGCAGCGTCGCGCACCTTGGCCTTGAGTTCTTCAAGGCTGTAGGTGTCCGCATTCTTGACGTTGGGAACAATGAGGCCCGTATCGAGCGAAACGGCGATGCCAAGATTCACATGTTTGTGCATGTGGACGCCGTCTGCCTGCAGGGTGGTGTTCATGACGGGGTGCTGCCTGAGTGCGCGGCACACGGCAAAAGCGATGATGTCGTTGAACGAGAGGCGGTATTCCGGGTCTTTTTTGTTGCGGGCCAGCATGGTATCGCGCAGGGCAACCATTTCGGTAACGTCGGCTTCCACAAAAACGGTCAGTTGCGCCGCGTTTTGCAGGCTGGCCTGCATGTTGTCCGCTATAAGCTTGCGCAGGCCGTCCATGGGGATGACTTCGTCCGCATCAGCATCAGGGGCGGAGCATGGTTGCGCCGGGGCTACGCTGGCCGGAGCAGGGGCTTTTGCGGCGGCTTCGTGGGCGGCGCGAACATCCTTTTCCGTAACAATGCCATCGCGTCCTGTGCCCGTTACCGTTGCCAGATCAACGCCCAGCTCTTTGGCGACCTTGCGGGCCGCAGGCATGGCGCGAACCTCTCCTTGCGCCGTGCTGGCCTGTGTTGCCGATCCCTGGATTTTGGCCCCGGAAGGTGCAGGAGCGGCAGGGCTGGCCACCGCATCAGCGCTTTGCGAGGCAGGTGCGGCCACAGCTTCGCCCGATTCGCCGATGATGCCGATAACCTGCATGACCGGAACAACCTCGCCCTGCGGGCTGACAATCTGCAAAAGAACGCCGCCTGCCGGAGACTCGACCACGTTGGTGATCTTGTCTGTTTCCACTTCCAGCAGGGGTTGCCCCACTGCCACCGCACCGCCTTCGGCCACAAGCCAGCGCGCAATCTTGCCTGTTTTCATGGTGAGGCCCCATTTGGGCATCTGCACTTCGTAGGCCATCCGCTACCTCCTTGCGCCGATGTGGCGCACGCGTTTATGCCTACTTGATTGCAACTCTGATACCACTTTATAACAGGTAATAATCAATGAATAATTTATAAAATACTTTATCTGTGTATTTGATAGTGTTCCAAAATCGAACAGAACGCTGTTCTGTAAGACCAGTTATGATACACTACAATATATAAAAAATTCATGGAGTTGTTTTTTTGGACATAATATGAATGTAGCCATGCGCAAAGAGCTATTCCATTTTTTCACGGACGATGCTATTGCTTAAAACAAAGCTGCGGGGTCGCATTATTCAGAAGTGGGGCAAATGGCCTTTTGGGTGTGGAAAGGCCAGCGAACCGGCATGCTTGTTGAAAGGGCGTGCGCGTCCGGGAGATAAGTCATGTATGTTCTGCAAAGAAATGGCGATGTCTTTGAAATGCGGCAGGAACCTCTGATGGCGGAAGGCGTCAACCGCTCGGGGTTTTTGTTCAACAGCTATAGCGGCGCACCAAGAGCGAACCGGCGGGAAACGTGGGAATCCTTTATAAGAACCGGCAGGATTGTTGACGACAGCCTGCCCCGGCCCATTGCGGCTTCGTGGATGCGCTGCCGCGATCTGGGGGTGGATCCGATGCTGCCCAAATGCGCGGAATTTACGCCCATGAGCCAGATCAACGCACAGGCCGAGATATACGCGGAGCTGGCGGCTGGCGTGGAACGTCAGGTGTATGAGCAGATCAAGGAAAAAGGCCTGCTCATGACGGTCTCCGAGGCCAATGGCCGGTTGCTGCGCACCTGCGGCAACAAGGATGTATTGCTTCAGGCAGACCAGCTTTACTTTGGCCCTGGCGCTGTGTGGTCTGAAAGAAGCGTGGGCACCAACGCCATAAGTCTGGCCCTTTCTGACGGCATGCCCGCGCAGGTTATGGGCGAGGAGCATTTTTGCAGCAGCCATCAGGCATGGGGCTGTTCTGCCGCGCCCATTTTCACGCCCTTTGGGCAACTGTGGGGCTGTTTTGACATTTCCGGGCCAACCAGCGCCGATCACCGTCAGGCATTGTGGCTGGCTGTTGGCGCGGCCCGCGAAATTGAGCGCCTTCTGCTCAACGCCTCGCTGAGCAGTATGGAGAACAAATCACGCACGCTGCTCAGCACGCTCTTCAGTTCCATGCCCATTGGTGTGCTGATGGTGGATGAGAGCGGCATCATCACCTATGCCAATGCACAGGCGGAGCGCCTGCTCGGCTTTAGCGGCGATGTGCGCGGCGGGCGCGCCGAGGCATTTTTTGACTACACCCTGTACGCGCGTCAGCAGGCGGAAAAGGGCGGCCAGCCCGAGGGGGTTCCCCTGCGCTGTCTGACCAATTCCTCACTTACAGCCTGTGCCATGCCCTTCATGACGGGCAGGTCAGAAGCGCGCTACACCCTTGTGACCCTTCAGGCCGGAGTGGAGGCCCGCCCCGCGCCGATTGCCCCTGTGCCGCATGTTCCGCGCCGCGAAGGCACGCGCCCCTTTGGCGATATTGTTTACCGCAGCGAAAAAATGTCCCGCACGGTGGAGCAGGCGCGGCATATGGCCAAAAGCCCTGCGGCGGTTTTGTTGCTGGGCGAAACGGGCAAGGAACTGTTTGCACAGGCCATCCACAAGGCCAGCCGATGTTCCGATGGGCCGTTTGTGGCCGTAAACTGTGGGGCTTTGCCGCGCGAGCTTATCCAGAGCGAACTTTTTGGCTACGAGCGGGGGGCTTTTACCGGAGCTGTGGAAAAGGGGCGTCCCGGCAAGTTTGAACTGGCCGACAAGGGAACCCTGTTTCTGGATGAAATTTCTGAAATGCCGCTGGAAATGCAGGTCAACCTGCTGCGGCCTCTGGAAGACCGCTGCGTCACAAGGGTGGGCGGCAAGCAGTCCAGGATGGTCGATTTCCGGCTGGTCACGGCCACCAACCGCAATCTTGATGAACTGATGGCTTCGGGCGCGTTTCGTGAAGATCTGTTTTACCGCATCCATGTGCTCGCGCTGGAAATTCCCCCTTTGCGCGAACGCAGGGAAGATATCGCTGTTATTGCGGAATATCATTGCAAACGCCTGTGCCGTACCTACGGGCATCCTTTTGGCGGGTTTTCTGCCGAGGCTTTGCGCGTGATGGAAGATTACGACTGGCCCGGCAATGTGCGTCAGCTTGTGCACAGCGTGGAATTTGCCGTCAACATGGCACAGGGCGGCTGTATTTTGCCCGCACATCTGCCAGCGCATTTGCAGTCCTGCGCTGGTGGAGCCGATGCAGCCAGCGGGCAAGCGGATGGGCAAGCCGTGGCGGCCCTGCCCGGAATGACCGATTTTAACCTGGACAATCAGGAGGCCAAGGTCATCCGCTGCGCATTGAAGCATTATAACGGCAACATGCTTCAGGCCGCCAAGGCGCTGGGCATCGGCCGCAACACCCTGTACGCCAAACTGCGCAAGATTGTTCCCGAGGGTTAACTTCATGATATTGCCAGACTGCCACAATCCGGCCTGCTCTTAACCTGAGCCCCATTTATGGGGCATACGGTCTGGAGCAGGCCTTTTTTATGGCATCTGTGTTCGCTCTGGCCTGCGTTTTACCTCCTCGCGGCCTGTTTTTTCTCTGTTCCACTTCCGCTCACGATAACTTTGCCTTGTTCCACTTCAGAACACTGCCTGCGGCTCCGGTATACCTGTCTGCATGTGCAATTTTTCTCGATTGAGCAGGGCCAAGGTCTGCCGGACATGTCCGCTCATCCGCTGCTGGCGCGGATTTTACGGCATGACCTGTGCAATGATGGGTGTATTCGGATTCAACATCTAACAAGCGAGGCAGTTATGGCGGAAACCATGCAGGCGGCAGTTTGGCACGGCAAAAAAGACATCCGCGTTGAGACTGTACCCGTTCCCTCCGCTCCGGCTCCCGGTTGGGTTCAGGTCAAGGTTGATTGGTGCGGCATCTGTGGCTCGGATCTGCACGAATACCTGGCTGGCCCCATATTCATTCCCACAGAGGCCCCGCATCCGCTTACGGGCAAGCAGGGGAGCGTCATTCTCGGGCACGAGTTCAGCGGCAAGGTTGTGGTGGTGGGCAGCGGCGTTACCAATGTCAAGGTTGGCGACATGGTTGCGCCAGATGCCTGCCAGCACTGCGGCAAGTGTCAGCCTTGCCGCGAAGGGCGCTACAATGTTTGCGAAAAGCTTGCCTTTACGGGCCTGCACAATGACGGCGCATTCGCCCCTTATGTGAATGTGCCTGCGGAATTGTGCTTTATCATGCCCGATGGTGTTTCGCCCGAGGCCGGAGCAGTCATGGAACCCCTGGCCACGGGCTTTAAGGCCGTGCGTATGGCGGGCAGCATCCTGGGCCTCAATGTGGTGGTGCTTGGCGCGGGAACCATCGGCCTTGGCACCATTATGGCTGCCAAAGCCGCTGGGGCGGGCAAGATCATCGTGCTTGAAATGTCCCGTGCGCGCATTGCCAAGGCAATGGAATGCGGTGCGGACATTGTGGTGACCCCCAAGGAATGCGACCCGGTTGCAAAGGTGAAGGAACTGACCGGCGGCTCCGGGGCTGATGTTTCCTTTGAATGCATTGGCAACAAGCACACCGGCCCGCTGGCCATCGATGTGCTGCGCAACACCGGAACGGCCATTATTGTGGGTATTTTTGAAGAACCCAGTTCCTTCAACTTTTTCAGCCTCAGCGGCACGGACAAAAAGGTCATGGGCACGCTGGCCTACACCATTGAGGATTTCAAGGGCCTTGCCGCGCTTATGTCCAAGGGCGTCATCAAGGCGGAAAACCTGATTACCGGCAAGATAGAGCTGAAGGACATTATGGAAAAGGGCTTTCTTGAGCTGATCAACAACAAGGATGAGAACATCAAGATTCTTGTGCGTCCCTGACGCGCTTGGCAGCGTGCTTGAGGGATGATCCTGCTGTTTTGCCACAGTTCTTTGTGCGCGGGGCAGGACTAAAAGAGGGGTTGCGGAATGGTCCGGAACCCCTCGGTTAATTTGCAGACAGTGCAAGAATGGAACAGAGCAGCTTTTAGAGCAAGAGTGATCAGCCGTAAAAAGTTTCTTGTTTCAAACTGGGGGGAGGAAAAATTTTTAAAAAATAATCTATTTAAATAAAAAGATATTTTTGATAGTAAGCGTTATCAACGGGGAAAGTATATTCCGCCGCCCCGTCAGAAGACCAATCAGTTAACGTTATGAACCTGAAGTAATGTGCGAATTCCCGCAACAACAAAAAGGACAGAAAGTTCCACTTAACCCTGTCGGAGCATTCATGGTTTTTTATTCGTGCGGTTATTGGGCACGTTTTTGTCCTGCTTTATTTCAGGTTTTCCTTCTGTTCCTGTTTACATTAAGTATACCGGTTCATATCAATGCAGCGAGCGCTGACAGTTTTAAAACCAATGAATACTGGAACAGCACAGGGTTGAATTTTATTCACGCTGCCGATGCATACGCCCTGGGATATACCGGGGCAGGCATCACGCTGGGCATGATTGACACTTCCGTACGCGGCGACCACCCGGAACTGGCTGGCAAAGTCATAATGATGGCCTTGCCGCTCGATAAGACCACGGGTCAGACATACGTGCCAAACTGGGCATATGATACGCATGGCAGCCATGTGGCGGGCATTATGGCAGCCATGCGCAATGGTGTTGGCATGCACGGTGTGGCTTTTGACGCCAACCTCGTTTCGGCGGTCACACTTGGGACAGCGTCGGGGAGCAACGAGAATCTTGTTCCGCCTGATTTGTTGAGCCTCTTTGCTGCGTATCCGGATATTCGCGTCATCAACAACAGTTGGGGCACGGATTTTTACCCCTCGCTTGACCCTGCCAAAGACATTCCCGCAGATGTTATATCTGGCCAGGATGGTGATATCAAAGCACTCCGCAAGCTCAGTGACGATTATGGCAAGGTCGTTGTGTTTGCCGCTGGCAACAACACCATGATAGCCCCCAGTGTTGAGGGCATGATGCCGCGTTATGCGCCGGATCTGACAGGCTGGATCAGCGTGGTTTCCCTTAATATAGCCGGGATCACTACAGCGCCGGGCGGAACACGCACCATTGGCCCGTCTGGGGTCAGTTATTTCAGTAATCTGGGAAGCAAAGCCTATCTTTGGACCGTTGCGGCTCCCGGCAGCGATATCAATTCGCTCAATGCCACCACCAACGGCTATATGCTGGACAGCGGCACCAGCATGGCAGCGCCCTATGTGAGCGGCACCGTGGGGCTGGTGGCGCAGGCTTTTCCCTGGATGACCGGCAAACAGCTGGCTGATGCTGTATTGACCACAGCGGATAATACTTTTGTAGCGCCAACGCACCTTGTTCAATATACTGTTGATAAAGATGGTAATCCCAATAAGGTTATTATTGCTGTTATAGATCACAGTGTTCCTGCTCCGAATGATGTGACAATCAAACAGTGGATTGAACAAGTTTATCAAGGCGCAACGGCAGATGCTTTGAAAGCGCTGGTTGATCAGGGCAAGAAAGCAGTGAACGACCTGACAAAGGAAGACGTGTTTGGTCAGGGGCTGCTGGACGCGGGCAAGGCCGTGCGCGGCATCGCCCGGCTGGATGCCAACCGCATGTCAGCTTCGGATGTGGTGACATTGTCTGAACTGGGCCCTGGCAATTATGCGCTTGAAACGTTTAACACCAAGGGCTACTTCGCAGAATTCAGCAATGACATCACCCAACGCCAGTGGAATGATGCCTACCATCATGCCAGTTTTCTGGCCGGGGCGGACGCCACGGCCCTGCGTGGCAAGAATGTGGGCTTGCGCAAAACGGGTGCTGGCCTATTGGTTCTCAGCGGCGTCAATAGCTATTCAGGGGCGACCGTGGTTGATGGCGGGGGCCTGGCCGTGAGCAAAAGGGCAGACGGTACTGGCGGCGTGCTGCAAAACAGCGATGTGCTCGTGCGCCAGGGCGGTGTATTGCTGGGTGATGGAGTAATACAGAAGAAAGTCGTCAATTGCGGCACTGTTGCTCCGGGCTATCGCGGCCTGACGCTCACAGTAAATGACTACACCCAGACAAGCCAGGGTACGCTGCAAATCGGTTTCAATTCCAATAATCAATATTCTGTGCTCAGTGCAAATTCTGCAAATATTGACGGAGCCTTGCGGTTTTCTCCTTCTCCTGGATTTTATGCAGATAACTATTCAATAAATATGAGCAGTGTGCAGGCAACAAGCTCCACGGGCGTATTTAACAGCGTTGGGGTTAGTTCTTCTTCACCAACATTGAATTTCAGCGTCGCGTCAAGCAATGGCCTCGGGTCGGCCTTGGTGGGCCAGCAACGTGCATCAAGCGCGTACAGCCGCTATGCCGACAGTACCACCACAAGCAGTGTTGGACGCGCTCTTTACCAGATAGCTGGGCAGGCAACAGGCGATATGCAAAACCTGTTTCAGGCCCTGGACTGGAGCGATGCCTCCGGCAGCGGCATTGCTCCGGCAATGGAGCAGTTGAGCCCCAACAGTTATGATGCCGTGGCTCGGGCCGGGCTTGAAGCACAGCGGCAGCTCAATCTGCTTATGGTGCGGCGCTTCTTGGGGGCCAGCGGCCAACAAGGCGTGAGCGGTACTGGCGTGTCCAGCGGTGATGATGCTGCTGGCTGGCAGGCATGGGCGCTGCCCTTTGGCAGCTACAGCAACATGAACGCCAATGGCGGCTCAGCGGGCTTCACGGCGTCAGGTGCAGGGCTGGCCCTTGGTGTTGACCGCCTGTGGGAGAGCGGACTGACTGCAGGATTTGATGTGGCGCTCGCAGGCCGCCGCACAGATATTCATAGTGCGGGCGAGGCAAAGGCGGAAACGTTGGCCGCATCTGTTGGCGGCCACGCGCTCTTCAAGCCACGCTGGTGGGGTGGTGCCTATGTAATGGGCATGGCCCGCGTGGGCTTTGAGGATGTGCAAATGCAGCGGACCGTCAACTTTAATGGTTTCGCGCGCAATCACAGCAGCAACTGGACGGGCCTAACCGCAGATACGCTCGCGGGCGGCGGCAAGGACTGGAACTGGGCAACCGCCTGGGGCGGCGTGGAAGCTGGCCCTCTGACATGGCTGGAATATAGCCTGAGTTCCAGACCTGGATTTACCGAGGACGGCTCCGGGGCCTCGGCACTCAGGGTTGATGCCGCCACTTACAACAATCTCTCGTCAGTCTTGGGCGCGCATGCAAATCTTGCCCGCACCCTGGATAATGGAACAACGCTCGCATGGGATACTCTGGCAGGCTGGCGGCATGACTGGCTTGACGGAACGTTCAGCAGCAGCGCCAGATTCAAGGGATACAGTCCAGGTTTTGAAAGCCGGTCAGACATGTCGGGCCGGGACGCCATGCTGGTTCATAGCAGTGTGCGGGCGAGCCATGCCAGCGGATTTTTTGCACAGGTTGAGCTTGGGGCGGAGTTATTTCGTTCTCAGAGTTCTTCCTGCTTCGGCGGTTTCAGTTTTGGTCTGGAATTTTAGCGGCTGCTTGCATGATTCATCCATGCCATTGGACTTGTCGTTCTCCTCTACCGATCTACGTTATATGTACTTTTGATTATCCGCTCCACGAACTAATCCATTGAAAAAATACTGTTCCTGTCTTAGAGAAAAAAAGGAATAAAGTCGGTTGTCACCCCGGATCAACTGGGGCGGCACTGCTTTGTTTCGTGCATAAAAATGAGAGCACAATAATGCTGCGTTTTAACCACAATTCTCCCCCGAAAAAAGAAAGTGGCTTTTACGATGGTACAGGGCTAGCTGACATATCAGATAAGCTTTCTGGAAGGTATTGAAGAAAACGCACAATGAAGATTGCCGATATCACCTTTGGAATGCCCAGAAGCAAGACCTCAGCTCAGAATCCGGCGAGAACTGCTGACGTAGGCCAGCCAGTCACGTTGCCTTCGCGCCTCTTCGCTGCTGGCAATGCCATGCCGTGTTCATCCAGTTCGTCTGGCTTGTCTGGCAGGTGGGCCAGATTTGAAGCCCTGTTCTGCTCCGTTACGGAAGAAAACCCGGATAGCCCCGCCATTTCTGGTGGCGGAAAAAGCCTGAACTTCAGGGAACTGAAGGATTTTTCCGCGCGCATAGCCGCCTTTGTGCAGGCGCAAAACTACGGGCCGGAAGCGGCAGTGGGGGTGCTGTGCAAGCGCGGAGCAATGTATCTTGCCGCCGCCATTGGCATCATGCGGGCTGGCGCCGTGTATGTGCCCCTGGAACGCGAACTGCCGCGCGCCAGGCAGGAATCCATGCTCAGACCCGTGCGGCTGCTGGTGACGGACAGAGCTTCACTGCCCGAGGCGGAATACCATCGCTATCGCAACCCCAGCATTGCTCATGTGCTTTGTCTGGACGCGCCAAATTTTGCGGATGCTCTGGAAAGTGGCGGCCTGAGCAGCACGGAATACTGGGAGCACCTTGCAGAGCAGGGCAGCGACCACGGCTGGCTGGACGATGTGGACGCACGCCCCCTTGATCAGGCGCAACTTTGCAGGATGGCAGACAGCCTGCTGCAAAAAACGGGTCTTGCCTCCAATCGTGCCCCCGGCAGCACCCCAGGAAATACAAAGGCCAGCGGCAAAAGCGTGCTTGATATCGGCAGCGGCTCCGGCGTGGTGGCGCAGGCTCTGGCCTCTGCCGCCAGCCGATACGCGGCGGTCGACATTGCCAGAAATGAACTGGACAGGGTGCAGGCCTTGCCCTGTGACGCTTCTATGACCATCCACCGCATGGAAGCCATAGACATCTGCTTTTTTGAAGACGAACGTTTTGACCTTGTGGTGCTCAACGGCGTTGTGGATTGCTTTCCCGGTTACAATTATTTGCGCAGGGTGCTTGACCACGCCGTAGAACGCCTCACGGCGGGCGGCAGCATTTTTGTGGGCGCTGTGCGCGATATGGACCGCAAGGACGACCTGCGGGCAGCCATCAGGGAACATGCTATTGCCACGGGCGATCAGTCGGCCTTGCTGTGTTTTGAGGGCTCGGCAGAGCTGTTTGTGCCACAGCGTTTCTTTAGTGCCTGGGCGGCAGAATGCCCGCATCCTGTTGAGGTGAAATTTTCACCTGTTGCAGCCCCCGCGCCCTCTGCCAATGGTCAGGCGGATGCCTTTCGCTATGACGTGCAGATTTGCAGTAGCGCCCACGATACCAGAATCCACGGCACAAAAGCCATGTGCGAGAGCTTTGGCCTGAGGGATATGGAAGCCTGCCCAGTTGCCCCGCTTGCAGCGGTCAGGCCGGACGCTGCCGCCTATATTGTCTACACCAGCGGCTCCACAGGACAGCCCAAGGGCATTGTGGTGGAGCACAGCCACCTCCTGCACATAATCCATGCCCTGCGGGAATTTTCAGAAGGGTGCGGCACTGTGGGGCTGGTTGCGCCGCTCTCGTTTGATGCGTCCATCCAGCAACTGGCGGTTTCTCTGTTTTGCAGCAAGCCCTTGTATGTCATGGCGGACGAGGAGCGCAAAAATCCTGCGGCATTCTGCGCCTGCGCCCGCAAAAGGGGCATTGACCTGTGCGACATGACCCCGGCCTTTTTTAATGTGCTGGTGGATTATTTGCAGGAGCGCCATCAGCCTCTGCCGCTCAAACGAGTGCTGCTGGCTGGCGAGGTGCTGCGGCCAGATGTCATTCAGAAATTTTATGCCATACCCGGCAATGAAGATGTTGTGCTGTTCAATGTGTACGGCCCCACAGAATGCACGGTAGACAGCAGCGCCTTTCGCATTGACCGCGCCAATCATGCGGATTTTACGGCCTTTCCCATTGGCAGGCCGCTTGAAGGCGTGTGTATTTTTGTGCTGGATAAACATCAGCGCCCCATGCCGGAATCGGTAACTGGTGAATTGTGGATCGCGGGCGCGGGCGTTTCGCGCGGTTATCTGAATGGCGAGAGCGCCGATGCTTTTACCGAATACGCCGGGCGGCGCTGCTATCGCACTGGCGACAATGGCTTTATTCAGAATGGCCTTGTGTACTACCGGGGGCGGGAGGATCAGCAGGTCAAGATCAGGGGCAACCGGGTAGAGATCGGCGAGGTGGAAAAGGCCGTGGGGAGCTTTCCCGGTGTGCGGCAGGTGGCCGTGGTCGCGGATTTTTATCAGGCTGGCAACGACAAAAGCCTCGCCGCCTATGTGGTGGGTGATGTGAAGCCAGCGGATTTGCGCAGCTATCTTGAGCAGCAGTTGCCGCCCTTTTGCGTGCCGGACTATATTGTGCCAATGGTGGAGCTGCCCCTGTCGCCTAACCGCAAGGTGGATAAAAGGGCGCTGCCGTCTCCGCTGGGCAGGGTAAAGACTGTTGCAGGGCGTTGCCCGCAAGGGACTGTGGAGCAGGCGCTTGCCGCCATCTGGAAGCGGCTGCTGGGCATGGATGTATGTGATGCGGAGGCCAGCTTTTTCAGCATTGGCGGGCACAGCATCATGGCCGTGCGCCTTGTTGCCATGATTGAAAAAGAGTTGCGCGTCCATATTGCCGTCAACGAGCTGATGGCCCATTCCAGCATTGCACGGCTGGCAGAGCTTGTTGAGGGCAAAACAGGCACCCGCACTAGCCCCATCATCAAGCTTTGCCATAGTGAAGATGGAAAAAATCTTTTCCTGTTTCATCCAGTGGGCGGCAGCGTATTTTGCTACAGCGATCTGGCCCGGCTGCTGGATGGGCGCTATACCCTCTATGCTGTGGAGCCTGCTGGCTTTCAGGCTGAAAAAACTGTTCTGAATACGGAGCTGCACAGTGTTCAGGATTTGGCCGCGATTTATCTGGATGAAATTTGCAAGGTAGCCACGGAGAACATCGTTTTTGGCGGCTGGAGTTTCGGCGGCCTTCTGGCCTATGAGGCGGCCTGCCTGTTTGCCGCGCGCGGGGGCGACCCTGGCCCGGTTCTGATTTTGGACACTGCGCTGGACAATACCAGGGCCAGGCAGCTTGCAGCCAAGGACGATGTGGAACTGTTAAAAAACCAGCTCCATGAAGCTCTGACCTTTGATGTGGAAAAGCTGCGGGCCATGAACAGGGCTGAAAGAATGACGTACCTGGTGGAATGCGGTGAAAAATCAGGGCTGTTGCCGCCCAGTTTCAGCCCCGTGCAGATGGAAAATCTGTTGCAAACCTACAGGCTCAACGCCATTGCCGCAGCACGTTATGACAACCCAACGCCATCTGACCTGCGCATTCTGTATATCCGCGCACTGGATTTTGCCAGTAATCCTTACATTGATTTTAGCGATCAGTATCAGGGCTGGAGCCGCTTTTTGCCTGAAAAAAATATCACCCTCCGCTGGGCGGCGGGCACGCACCAAAGCATGCTCTTACCCGGCCTTGCTGATGGCGTGGCAGAGCATATTTGCGACTTTTTTGGATAGCAGGCTGAAGATGCGCAGGAGGAAGAAGACGGGTGCGGAATGTCGATGGGGTGAGGTCAACATCAGCATAGCGCAGGTTGGCACACGCATAGCGGTGCTATTCTATAGATATGACTGGAAGGGAGTTTTCTACATACAAAAAAAGGGGTCATCCAGATTATGGATAACCCCTTTCATATTTGGTGGGCAGTACAGGACTTGAACCTGTGGCCCCCGCCTTGTAAGGGCGGTGCTCAACCAACTGAGCTAACTGCCCGAAACAGCATAGCACAGGCAGCTATATGCCCTGTTATTCAGCACATTGCAAGCGCAATTTTGCCGTTACACTAGAGCAGCCCCGGTCGATGTGCCGGGGCTGTCAGAATACCAGCCTGATATTTTGCTGCGATTACAGTTATTTCATCTGGTTAAGATAGGTCGCAATATCCTTCATCTGCGCGGGGGTCAGGCCCTGCACCGTCTGTTGCATTCGGGCCGCGGCGCCTGTGGCATTGCTCAGGTTTTTGACCCTTTCCATGCCTGCCACCAGCACATCAACAGCCTTGCCCTTCATGGGGGCAGGGCTGGCAGAATGACATGGCGAGCAGAGCTTCTGGTACAGTTCCTCGCCAGAACCGGCATTATCTTGCGCGGCAACCGCTGTGCCAGCCAATAGCAGCCCGGCCGCCAAAAGAATTTTCAATGAGTTAGCAGAAAAGGTCATGGAACCCTCCTGTGGGTTACTCTGTTTGAAAAGCCAGCCTGACCGCACAGAGCAGCCAGACTTTTGGTCTTTTTCAGCATATGCCCCAAGACCAGCACTCCACAAGGGGTATTATGCGGCAGGATTGCGGCTGTTTCCCAACCACTTTGTCACGAAAGGCCCGCATTGCCGCGTTGGAACGCCTGTCATTGCTAATTGTAAGGCAGGCATTCCGCCTGGTGCCATTAAGAGGCGCACAGGTGATGAGTAGGTAATGCCCACAAACGTAAAGCCCCAGCGGCTGCGAGTCGGCAACCGTTGGGGCTTGGGTGTTGTGTTTTGCGCGTGTTGGCGTGTGCGGCCTACTTGATGCCCGCCCGCATGAACGACTGCACAAACTGCCGCTGGAACAGCAGAAAGGCCACCAGCAGCGGGCCGGAGGTCATAAGCGTGGCAGCGGTGATGATTGTCCAGTCCACGCCCTGTTCCGTAGCCGAGAATATCTGCAAGCCAACGGTCAGCGGGCGCGAATTGACGGAGTTGCTCACAATGAGCGGCCAGAGAAAGTTGTTCCAGTGCGTACTGATGGAGACCAGCGCGTAGGCCGCGTAGGTGGGCTTGGCCAACGGCACGTACACATGCCAGAGCACTTGCAGGGTGTTGGCCCCTTCCACAGCGGCGGCTTCCTCCAGTTCTTTCGGAACGCTCTTGAAGGTCTGGCGCAGCAGAAAAATGCCAAAGGCCGAGGCCATGTAGGGCAGGCTGATGGCAAGGGTGGAATCAAGCACGCCGATCTTGGACATGGTGGAGTAGTTTTCCACCACCAGCACATCGGGCATGATCATGAGCTGCATGAGAATAAGCGCAAAGGCAATGCCCTTGCCCTTGAAGTCGTAGCGGGCAAAGGCGTAGGCCGCCAGAGTGCAGAGCACAAGCTGCATGCCTGTGGTCAGCGTGACCAGCATGATGGTGTTGACGAAATAACGGGCAAAGGGCGCGGCCTTCCAGGCATTGGCGAAATTTTCAAGCGTCAGCGGCGCAGTCAGGCTGAACCTGGTAGAAAACTCCGCCGGGTGAAAGGCAGTCCAGATGGCGTAAAAAAGCGGCAAGGCCCACAGAATGGCAAGCATCCATGCGGCGGTGGTGTCCAGCACGCGCGAAAATCCACGGCTGTCGTACATATTGCGCTGTTCGTTCATCTGTAATGCACCCTTTTTTCAATGATGCCAAACTGCACAAAGGCGGCAAAACCAAGAAAGCCCAGCAGCACCATGGTCAGCGTTGCGCCGTAGCCCGTATCCCAGAATTTGAAGCTGGTTTCATAAATATAGTAGAGCAGCAGCGAGGTGGCGTTGTTGGGGCCGCCCTGCGTGAGCACAAAGAGGTGATCCACCATGCGGAAAGCGTTGATGGTAGCATTGATGAGCACAAAAAGCGTAGTAGGCATGAGCAGGGGAATGACCACGCGGCGGTAATAATAGGCGCGCGAAGCCCCTTCAAGCATGGCCGCCTCCCCAAGGCTGGGCGGGATTTGCTGCAAGGCCGCGAGGTAAAAAATCATAAAAAATCCCGCGTCCTTCCATACTGCAACGCTGATTACGCAGAACAGGGCGGTCTGCTCGCTGCCAAGCCAGTTAATGCCCGTGGTCGCGCCCAGAAAAAAGCGCAACTGCTCAAGCAGGCCGTAATCAGGCGTGTAAAAAAACAGCCAGATGTTGGCCACGGCGATCATGGGCAGCACCGTGGGCACAAAGTAGCACAGCCGCAAAAATGCCTGCCCCTTCAGCCGCGCATTGACCAGAAAGGCCATGAGCATGGCCAGCGACATGGAGCAGGGGATGGTGCAGCAGGCAAAGATGATGTTGTTGCGTAGCGATTTGAGAAAGACCTCGTCGTCCAGCAGATAGCGGTACTGCTCAAGCCCTACGAACTGGGCAGGCGCTCCCCCCCGGCCATCCATAAAAAAGCTGTGGATAAACGTGCTCACCGCAGGATAGTGCGTAAACGTCACCACCAGGGCAAAGCCGGGGAGCAAAAGCAGCCATGCGTTGATTTGCCGCATGGTTTCCGGTTTGAACATAGGGCGGCTCTCTTGCGTCTGATTGAATCGAAAAAGCTGCCAGAGGGGCAGCCCCCCCCTGGCAGCACAATGCTTGTTTACTTCTGGTAGCGGCGCAGAATGCGGTCAGCTTCGCGCTGGGCATCCTTGAGGGCGGCGTCAGGCTTTTTGGAGCCGTTAACAGCGGCCTGAATGGCATCGTCCAGAGCCTTGGTCACGCGCTGGTTCTCGTGGGTGGAAAGCTCGGGCACGGCGTGGGCCAGCTGATCGCGGGCCACGGCGGCATAGGGAAAGCCCTTCACGTAGGTTTCCATGCGTTCGGTCTTCCAGGCATCGGGGCGCACAGCCACATAGCCGGTATCAATGCCCCACTGGGCGGCGCGCTCGGCAGTGGTCATCCACTGGACAAACCTGACAGCAGCCTTGCGTTCTTCAGGCGTTGAATTTTTGAAAATGTAGAAGTTGCCGCCGCCGGTGGGCGAGCCAAGGCGGGCATTGGCGGGCAGCATGCCCACGCCGAAGGGGAACTTGGCGTTGGTGCGCACGTTGGTGAGGTTGCCGGTGGTGGTCCACATGATGGCGGTTTTGCGCTCAAAGAAATCGCGGGGCGTGGTGGACCAGTCAATGGTGCCCTTGGGCGACACTTCGTACTTGTAGGCCAGATCGGTGAGGAACTGGAGGGCTTCGATATTTTTAGGATTGTCAAAGAAGACCTTGTTGCCCGCATCGTTCATCAGCTCAACGCCGTTGGTGATGGCAAGGGCCTGAAGCATCCAGTAGGCATAGCCGGTGCTGGGAATGGCAACGCCCCACTGGCTGACCTTGCCGGATTCGTCCTTCTTGGTGAGTTTTTTGCCCATTTCTACCAGTTCCTGCCAGGTGGCGGGGCCTTTTTCAGGGTCGAGGCCTGCTTCCTTGAACATTTCCTTGTTCCAGTACATCACGATGGTAGAGCGCTGGAAGGGAATACCCCAGGTTTTGCCTTCGGTCTGACTGTTGCGCATGAAGCCGGGAAAGTAATCCTTGGTAAAGGCCATGTTGTCCTTGCCGACAATTTCATCGTAGGAAACGATGGCGTTTTCATCAATGAGAGTGAACATATCGGTAGAGAGCAGCACAGCCACATGCGGCGGCTCGCCCCCGCGCTGGGCGGTAAGGGCCTTGGTGATCGTATCGCGATAATTGCCCGAATACACAGGCGTAATCTTGATGTCGGGGTTTTCTTTCATGAATTCCTGGGTCATGCCCTCCACGATTTTGGTGATGGGCCCGCCCACGGACACGGGAAAGTAAAATGTAAGGTTGGTCTGAGCCGCCAGCGCGCTGCCAGCGCACAGGCAGATACAGAAGATTGCCAAAAACAACGAGCGAATACGTTTCATGGATTTCTCCTCAAAGGGTTTGGGGGCTGTATCCGTACTATCGCCTGAATGTTACCGATAAGGGGCAAATGTGTATCAAAATTAAATGATTATGACAGTAGCGCGACAAAAGACAGCCAAATCGGCACGCCATGACGCGTGAAGGTGCAATCGGCTATGCCGCGCCCATGCGCTTGCCAGATTCCGCCTCAAAAAAGTGCAGGGCATCGGCGGCAAAGTTCAGGCGCAGCTTGTGGCCGGGTTTGAAGCCGGGGTTGCCCGCCATTTGCACAGCCACCTGCTGCTGGCCCAGGCTGCAAGCCAGCACGGAATCCGCACCAAGATATTCCATGCTCAGCACTTCGGCCTCCCACGGGCCGTCAGGCGTTACCTGAATATTCTCGGGGCGGATGCCCAGCGTGCATTCGGCGGCAACAGCGCCCGGCACCGGGCAGCATTCATTGCCCTTGATGACCGCCTGCCCCTTGCACATGGCAACATTCAGAAGGTTCATGGGCGGCGTGCCGATAAAGCTGGCCGCAAAGGTGGTGGCGGGCTGGGAATACATGGCGACAGGGGCGTCGTTCTGCACGATATGCCCGTGCTGCATCAGAATGATGGTGTCGGCCATGCTCATGGCTTCTGTCTGGTCGTGGGTAACGTAGACCATTGTCATACCCAGGCGCTGTTGCAGGTCGCGGATTTCGCGCCGCATTTCGAGCCGGAGCTTGGCATCAAGGTTGGAGAGCGGCTCGTCCATGAGGCACACTGCCGCTTCGGCCACAAGCGCACGGCCAAGAGCCACGCGCTGCTGCTGCCCACCTGAAAGGGCGGAGGGCTTTCTTTCCAGCAGGCCGGAAAGGCCAAGCACGTCAACGGCGTTGTCCAGCCGCCTCATCTGGTCAGCCTCCGGCACTTTGCGCACCTTGAGGCCAAAGAGGATATTTTCCCGTACTGTGAGGTGAGGAAAAAGCGCGTAGGACTGGAACACCATGGCCAGATGGCGATCCGCCGGGGGCAGGTCGGTAACGTCGCGGTCGCCAATGTAGATGCGTCCGCCGGAAACGCTCTCAAGCCCGGCAATGAGCCGTAGCGTGGTGGATTTGCCGCAGCCGGAAGGCCCGAGCAGCACAAGCAGCGAACCTTCGTTGATTTCAAAGGATACATTTTGCACAGCGTGGGTTGCACCCCACTTTTTACATACGTTTTCAAGACGTATTGCGGACAAGTTCAGCTCCTTTCGTGGATGGCGCGCTTGTGGGCGGGGCGGTCAGACTCCAGAGGCGTAACACAAGGCCGTGCTGCCTTCATGGAGAAAATTTGATTTTAATTACCACTAATTGCGCCTTGTGGCAAGAACGATAGCTTTCGTGTTCGTTACATTACAGGCAGCAGTGTTACAGTTTTGTGACAAAGGTTTACTTGACCGCAACATGCTGCCGTGATTAAAAATAGTGGAAAATGTCGAGGGGAGGTGCTGGCATGTTTGTAGCACACATATCTGATCCGCATGTGGGAGCCGGGCGCAGCCTGGCATTCAACGTGTCTGACGGTGCGCTGCTGCTGGAAAAAACCGTGGCCCACATTGCGGCCATGCCGCAACTGCCCGATTGCCTTGTGCTGAGCGGGGATATTTCGGTGAACGGTCAGTCCGGCGGCTATGCCACTGCGGCAGAGGCTCTGTCGGCGCTGCCTATGCCCGTGTATGTGTTACCCGGCAACCATGATAAACGCGAAAACCTTGTAGCCGTGCTTGGGCAGTATTGCCCTGCGGATGCGGCGGTTGCCCCCTACCTGTGCTATACTGTTGAAGATTTTCCCTTGCGGCTCGTGTTTTTTGATGGCACCCATCCAGGCTCGCATTCCGGCCATTTTGACGCTCCCGTCGCGACGTGGCTGGAAAAGACACTGGCAGCCCAGCCCGGCAGGCCCACGCTGGTCTTTACCCATCATCCACCCTTTATCACAGCCCTTGGCGTGATGGACGAGCCATATGAAAATGCCGAGGGCCTTGGCAGCCTGCTGGAGAAATTCCCCAATGTGCGCCTCTGCTGCGGGCATCTGCACAGACATATGTTCACCATGTGGCACGGGGTGGCGGCCGTGACGGCTCCCCCGGTGTGCATGCACATAGTGCCGGATTTCTGTGCCACCGGTGGAGATGCCTTTACAGATGAGGCCCCGGCATTTTTGCTCCACCACTTTGTTGATGGCCGGGTGAACACCCACTACTGCCGTGTGCCGGGCGAGTTTGCCGAGTGCGGGCCGTTCAGCTTCTCCCACCCGCCGAAGCTGGGGTAGGTGAAAATAAATTCAGGTTTTGTACAATGAAAAAGGCCGCTTTCGCGGCCTTTCATGTTTTACTTCAACTCTTGTTTTTTCAAAAAAATTAGCGTCTAGAATAGAAAATCCGTAGACAGGAAGTTGGATTTTCTGTTGCGCACGATGTCAGAAATCAGTTCCTTGTTGGGGGCGGAGCCCTTGGCTGCCACCAGTGTGCGGATGGAGAAGGCGCGCAGCGCATCACTGACAGAGAGTGTGCCTTCCGCAGAGTCCTTGCGGCCTGTGAAGGGGAAGGTATCTGGCCCGCGCTGGCACTGGCTGTTGATGTTGACGCGGCACACCTGATTGACCATGGGGTCAATGAGCGCGGCCACGGCGTCGGGGTCAGTGCCGAATATGCTGGCCTGCTGGCCGAAGGGCGAGGCTATTACCGCCTCTGCGGCTTCCGACACGTCGTTGTACGAAACCACAGGCACCACAGGGGCAAACTGTTCTTCCGTGTGCAGGCGCATGTCTGCGGTAACGCCCGCAACCAGCGTGGGGTAATACAGGGTGCGATCAAAGATGCCGCCGTGCGGGTTGGCAATGCGCGCGCCCTTGGCAACAGCTTCGTCCACCAGTTCACGCAGGTCGTCTATCTTGCCGGGCACGGGCAGCGGGGTGATTTTGACCCCCGGCTTCCAGGGCAGGCCCATGGGCAGGGCGGCAATGGCCTCGCTGAATTTTGCCAGAAATTCCTCAATGCGCGAAGCGTGTACATAAAATATCTTCAGGGCCGTGCAGCGCTGGCCGTTAAAGCTCAACGCTCCGGTTACGGCCTCGGATACGGTCAAATCCATATCAGCGCAGGGCAGCACGATGGCAGCGTTTTTGGCGTCCAGCCCCAGCACGCAGCGCAGTCGGTGGGGCGAGGGATGGTGACGGCGCAGGGCATCAGCCGCGCGGCTTGAGCCGATAAAAGCCAGCACGCTGATGCGGCCAGATTCCAGCGCGGGAATGGCCACACGCCTGTCGCCAAAGAGGATGTTAACCACCCCGGCGGGGAAGCAGTCAGCAAAGGCTTCAAGCAGGGGCGCATAGAGCAGCTTGCCAATGCGCGGCGTTTTGACGATGACCGGGTTGCCCATGATCAGGGCCGGAATAAGCGTGGTGAAGGTTTCGTTGAGCGGATAGTTGAACGGCCCCATGCACAGCACCGGCCCAAGCGGCGCGCGGCGGATCTGGGCGTAAATGCCGCTCTCGATCACAAAGCGGGAGGAGGCGCGGTCGAGGTCTTTAAGGGCGTCCACAGTGGCGCGGATGTAGTCGATGGTGCGGTCAAATTCCGCCCGGCAATCGTTGAGCGGCTTGCAGATTTCCCACACCATCAGACGCACCACCTGATCGCGCACAGCCAGCATGCGGCGGGCAAATTCTTCCACACGGGCAATGCGGTCTTCCACGCGCATGGTGGGCCACGCGCCGCGTCCATTGTCCCACGCCTTGGTTACGGCTTTCACTGCCGCCAGAGATTCCGCCTCGGTCAGTTCCGGGCAGGAGCCGATGACGCGCTGCTCGCCGTTCACATACAGGGGCGAATGCACGGTGTGCACGGGGCCATTCCACTCAAGCAAACGCCCGCCAACAAGGTAGCGGCGCTCATGGAGCGGTTCAAGAACGCAATCATCGGGTATATTGTCCACATCCGGCGAAAAATCAGCGCCGGGCTGGATATTGGCTTCGGTCATGTGTGCCTCCTGAACTTTCAGCAGATGAAAGCAGTGAAAAAGTTGTTGTCGTGTGGAGGGTAAGAAGCCAAGCCCCTCATGTCAATGAAGCCGACCCGCAACTTACTGGTACAGCTGAATATCTTTCCACACTTCATAAACTGCGCCGTGGGGATTCGATTCTACGGTGTTAGCCTGGTCAAAAATGTAGGTGAGCCGCCGCCCTGCCTCGTATTGAGGCCACAGGGGCGCAACGCCGGGTCCGTTGGGATTGCCCGTTTTTGCAAAGTTCAGCCAGGCCCCGTGCATGGATTGCGTAAGCTCCTTGCGGCGTGATGCGGGCGTGAGCAGCCAGAAGGGATGATCATTGGTGGCAAGCGCGGTGGAAATCTCCGTTGAGTGTGCCGCGCCCAGCATGAACAGCTCCGGCAGAAAGGGGGCGTAGTCAAAGCGGTACACGTAGGTGCTGTTAAAGGCGCTCTGGGCATCCGCGCTTTTGAGCATGTCCACCACAAATGCCCGGTCGCCCGCGAGGGTCGTCAGTTTTTTCATGCCTTTTTCATTGGCGTACAGCTCCGATACCGCAGGGATGCTGGCAGCCGCGCCGTTATCGTGCAGCATCTTTTCCACCTGTTGCCAGTCCTTGGGCAGCAGGCCCAGCAGAGCAAACAGCGTGCCTTCATTACGGTTGGTGCCAAGAATGACCTTAACGTCGCGGGCATTGCCCTGTGCCATGGCCTCCCACGGGTGCATGGGCAGCAGGTCGTCCTTGACCGGGCCGGGCATGAAGATGCCGGGATGGCGGCGCGGGCCTTCCTTGAGCGTGTACGTGGCCGCCGCAAGCATGTCCTGTGCGGGCATGTCCAGCAGTTTGGCTATGTCTGTGCGCGGATTGATGCCCAGCTTTTCAAAAAAGATGGCGTTGTTCATCTCGACCATGCGGCGGGATTCGGTATTTCCTGTGACGCCGCTCTCCGCGATGGCCTTCTGGAACAGCCCCTTTGCGGCGGGCGATGCCAGCATGTTGTACACGCCCGTGCCGCCTGCGGATTCGCCCGCTATGGTCACGTTGTTCGGGTCGCCGCCAAATGCGGCGATGTTGTCGCGCACCCAGCGCAGGGCGGCAATCTGGTCTGAAACGCCGCAGTTGGATTCAAACCTCTTGTCGTACATGGAAAAATCATAAAAGCCCAAGGGGCCGACGCGGTAGTTGAAATTGACAAATACCACGCCGTCTCTGGCAAAGGACGCGCCATCGTACATGGGGTCGCTGCCTTCGCCCATGTGGTACGCGCCGCCGTATATCCATACGAATACTGGCAGCTTGGCGTCTTTGGCGGCTGTCAGCGGCGCCCATACGTTAAGGTACAGGCAGTCTTCGCTGGCAGGAACCCGCGAACGCTCAAGCCCGAACATGTTCATGTACTGGATGGGCTTGTTGCCAAAGGCCACGCATTTTTTAACGCCCTGCCAGGGTGTTGGCGGCTGGTTGCGCCGAAAGCGCAGTTCGCCTACTGGCGGCGCGGCATAAGGAATGCCAAGCCATGTTTTGACGCCAGCCGCCGCAAAGCCTTGCACCTCTCCGTACTGTGTGGCTGCAAGGGTGTCGGCGGACGTTTCATGCCGGGATACTGGACGGGCACAGGCACACAAGAGCAACACCACCAGGATGAGGATGCGGTTTTTCATGAATGTTCCTGAAAAGGGACGATGGGACGCTTCACAGGGTCGCGGGCCTGTACAGGGGGTTACCTCGCACAGGCGCACTGCAACAGGCCGCCTGTTGCCAGACGTTTTGCAAATGTGGCGTGTTGCGGACAAAAACGCAAGAAGCGTTTGTCATTGGGCGTTTGAGCTAATTTGCATGCCGTCTCGTGCCGTTCCGCCCGCAAAACAAAAGTTCCCGGTCTGCGCCGTGCAAGCGCAAACCGGGAACCTGGATGACGTGGGAGAGCAGCCTAGCCCTGCTTCATCTCCTGAATAAGGGCGGCGAGCTTTTTGGCCTGCTCCGTGAGGTCGGCCACGGCTGTGGAAGCCTGATTCATGGCCTCTGCCGTCAGGCGCGAAACCTCATTGACCTCAACAATGCTGCGGTTGATTTCTTCGCTTGCTGCCGACTGTTCCTCACTGGCTGCGGCAATGGCGTTCACCTGATCAGCCGTGGCGGTTACAACCTCCACAATGCCTTGCAGGGCCGCGCCGGATTGCCCGGCCAGATCCGTAGCCACGCCTATGGAACCCACAGCGTTTTCAACGCCCTTCATGCTCTTGGCGGTGCTGTCCTGAATGGCCTGAATGGCCTTGGCCACATCGCTTGTGGAAATCATGGTTTTTTCCGCCAGCTTGCGCACTTCGTCCGCCACAACGGCAAAACCCCGGCCCGCATCGCCAGCACGGGCGGCCTCGATGGCGGCGTTCAGCGCCAGCAGATTGGTCTGGTCCGCAATGTCGGAAATAACGCCCATAATCTGGTTAATGGCCTGCGCGTGCTCGTTCAGGCGGTTCATGTCTTCCTTGAGAGAAAGCGAGTGGGTCTGCACCTCGGTGATGCTTTCCACGGCGTTTTGCACGATTTTTGCGCCAGCAAGAGCCTTGTCGCGGGTTTCGAGCGATGCGCCAGATGCCAGCCCGGCGTTTCTGGCAACGTCCTGAACGGTGGCGTTCATTTCATTCATGGCAGTGGCTGCGCCAGAAAGCATCTTGGAAGATTCTTCCGCGCCTTCATCAGATCGTTTGATCTGGTGCGAGAGATCAGATGAAGCGGAGGAGAGCGCCTCGGCAATGGATTCAAGCTGATGGGCGGCTGCGAGCATGCCTTCCCTGCGGGCAGATTCCGCGCGCAGCTTGGCTTCTTCTGCAGCGGTCTGCGCCACCTTGGCGTGGTTCAGAGCTTCGGCGGCCTGACGGGTTTTGTCTGCTGCTTCTTGAATGCGGCCATGCAGGTTTTCTATCATCATGCCCAGCGAACTATTGAGCCGCCGGATTTCGAGCGGACAGGATGCCTTGAGCTTGGGCAGGGCGGCCTCCTGACCTTGGGCGACCTTTTCCGCTTCACTGGTGATTTGCCGCAAGGGCAGGCAGATAATGCGGGTAATCAGCCATGCAAAGCCAAGAATGATAGCAAGGATGCCCCCGCCAATAAGCAGCTCAAGGTTATCGTAATGGTCATTTCTTTCGGCAACCAGGTTGGCAACACGGGTGCGTTCCGCCTCTACGCTGTCGATATACACGCCAGTGCCGATGATAACATCAGTGCCTGGTATCATGCGTGTGTAGGCCAGTTTGGGCTGTATGCCAGCCCCCGGCTTGTCAAAGCGGTAAGCCACGAACGCTCCGCCCTTTTTGGCGGCTTCAATCAACTCGCGTATAAAATAGACCCCATCGCTGTCTTTGAGATCAATAACATTTTTGCCGTTCTGCGCCTTGTTGGTGGGCACGTTTATACGGGTGCCATCTGTTTTATAGGTAAACAGGTACCCCTCGTCGTTGGGAAAGAAGCGCTGATAATCTGTGTATTTTTCAATCAGCGCGTACTGCTCCTTGGGGTCAGAAACTCCCTTGAGCCTGTCGGCAAGATCTTGCGCTGCAACGTCCACAACACTTTTCAGGCCGTATTCATATTTTGACTGCAATGCAGCCGAAAGCTGGGGAATGGTTACTTCCGTAAAAACCAGTGTGGACATGTGGGTGTTGGTGAAAAAAAGGGTCGCCATGCCTACGACAAACCCACAGCAAAGGGTAACAAGCCACATTCTCACATTCATCTTATACCTCGCAGGGGGGAATAACCATATTTTATGAAATGCATTATCAGCTGCCTTTTAAAAGGGCATAAACTCTGCCCAGCTAAGGCTGATTCTAAGAAAAATATCGGACAATGCCAATATTATGTTATGGCAATATGTCAAATTTGCAAAAAAAAATGCACATCGTGAGATATTTGCAGAACTTTACGAGATTTTTCACATACAAATACCAGTTTTTATACATGGTATCAAAACTTAAACACTGCGACTTTTTTTTGATGCAGGGCATCAATTTATTCTTGCCCATCGAAAAGGTTTGTAGCAAACTCAATTTCCCCCCTGCGCCAGAGGCCGAACGCAACCGCCAGTGTGGATCCGCCGGTTGGAGCGCAGAGGCTGTCTTTGACAGTCCCATGCTTCAACTCGTGGTGCGTTTTGGTCATGTCTTCAGACTATACCAAAAGGTCAGTCAACATTGCACCCTACGAGAGGGTTCATTCGCGTCCCTGTAGCCCAGTTTTGCGGGCTGGTCTTCAAGTGACGCATTTTCCCGAGGTTAACAGCTATGTGCAGAATTGGTTCCATCAAGAGCAAGACGCCTGTACCCCCCTCAATGGCGCTCAATCTAATGCTGCCGCAGCAGGAAGGGCATGACAACTCCGGTTTTGCTATGGTTATGCAAGATCTGGAGGGCGTGTTCAGCCACTACAAAGACAAACCCCTGCTTTCATTGGCCTGCACCCCCGAGGGCGTGCAGCTGGTCAACGACTACATGGAAGAAAAGGGTTTTGTGCAGGTTGCCCAGTGGGTGCCTGAAGTGGACAAACGCCCCGGCCTCAAGATTGAGGCCATGCCCCGTTACGTCTTCCGCAACTATGACTACCCAGAGGAATACCGTTCCCGGAGTCAGGAAGATCGCGAAAACCTGCTGCTGGACACACGCCTTGAGCTGCGGGGCTTGTTGGCCGAGAAAAAGAATGGCTTTGTCTATTCGTTCTGGCCCGATGTGCTGACCCTTAAAGAAATCGGTGATCCTGCCGACATAGCTGTATATTTTCGACTATGGAAAGACGATGGCCGCCTGACCGCGCGCAACATCGTGACCCAGTGCCGCCAGAATACCAACTACGCCATCGTGCGTTACGCTGCGCATCCCTTCTTTTTGCAGGGTTACACTGTGTGCGCCAACGGCGAGAACACGTTTTTCACCAAGAACAAAGAGTTCCAGAAGTCGCTGCACAGGGGCTATGTGGGTTTTGAATCCGACTCGCAGAACTTTCTGTACACTTTGCACTATGTCTTGCATGAGCTGCGTTGGCCCATCAAGTATTACAAGCACGTGATCACGCCCCTGCCTTTTGTGGAGGCGGAACAGCGCGCTGACCGCAAGGTGCTGAATCTTATTCGCGAATCCCTCGCGCATCTGGAGATCAACGGCCCCAACACCATCATCGGCCTTCTGCCTGACGGCAAGATGATTACCTGCTGCGACTCCAAAAAGCTGCGGCCCGTTGTTGTGGGCGTAAACTCGGACATGGTGGCTATCGCCTCCGAGGTCTGCGGTCTGAACGCCATCATGCCCGACCGCGACATCTCCAACGACATCTATCCCAATGAACGGGAAATGGTGGTTATTGACAACGATCTGGCGGTGCAGCGATGGAATCAGTAAGAACTCAGGACGTAAGTGTTAACGACCTGCGCTGGAAGATAGAATACCGCCCCGATTTGTGCACCATGTGCGGCTCGTGCGTGGCGGCGTGTACTTTCAACGCCATTGAAGTGGGCATGATGCGCCGCAGCATCACGCTTTCGCGCAAGGCCTTTCCCGACCCGACACAGGAGCATTCCGCGCGCCCGGTCATCATGCAAAAGGCCAGCATTCCCAACTCCTGCGTGGGTTGCGGCATGTGCGAAAAAATCTGCCCCAACGCGGCCATCAAACCCGTGCGCAACCAGGATACTCGGTTTCCTGTGCTGGCGCGCCACCACGGCCCCGTCAAACGGGGCGGGCGCACCAACCTGAACCCGCCGCGCACGCTCGATTCCATCTTTGTGGGCCGCATCAGCCAGATGACCGACCCCGCGCTGGATTCCGAGCGTCACACTTTTGATATCCGCTCGCCCCTTGGCCGCGTCATGCTTGCCAAGGAACTGCCCCTGCGCGTTGACGGCGACAGCCTTGTGCTGACCGAGCGCACCCCCCCGGTGCACTGGATTTACCCCGCCATCTTCAGCGACATGAGCATCGGCGCGCTCTCCACCCGCGCGTGGGAAGCCATTGCCCTTGCCGCAGCCTATCTTAATGAACAGTGCGGCATGCCCGTGCGCATGTGCTCGGGCGAGGGCGGCATGCCCATCAAGCTGCTGGAATCCGATCAGCTCAAGTATATGATCTTGCAGATCGCCTCCGGTCACTTTGGCTGGAACCGCATTATCAAGGCCATGCCCCGCATGAAGACCGACCCGGCGGGCGTACTCATCAAGATTGGTCAGGGTGCAAAACCCGGCGACGGCGGCCTGCTGCCCGCAGCCAAGGTGGCTCCGCACATTCAGGCCATCCGCGGCGTACCCAAGGCGACCCTGCATTCGCCGCCGAATCATCAGGGCCTGTATTCCATTGAAGAATCCGTGCAGAAAATGCACCTTTCGCTCAATGCGGCCTTTGGCTTCCGCGTGCCGGTGGCCATCAAGTGCGCGGCATCTGCCACGTCTGTTTCCGTTTACAACAACCTGCTGCGCGATCCCTACAAGATCTGCGGCGGGTTCTTCATGGACGGCATTCAGGGCGGCACCGGCGCTGCCAACGAGGTTTCGCTGGAGCATACCGGGCATCCCATTGTTTCCAAGCTGCGCGACTGCTACATGGCTGCCGTTGCCCAGGGTCTTCAGGGGCAGATTCCCCTGTGGGCTGGCGGCGGCATAGGCCTGACCGGCAATGCGGCTGCGGATGCCTTCAAGATGATCTGCCTTGGCGCCAACGGCGTTATCATCGGCAAGATCCTCATTCAGTTGCTGGGCTGCGTCGGCAATGAACATGGCCGCTGCAATGCCTGTAATACCGGCAAATGTCCCACGGGCATATGCACCCAGGATCCCCGTCTGGTCAAAAGGCTGGATGTGGACAGGGGCGCGCAGAACATTGTGGACTACATGCTGGCCTTTGACTCCGAACTGCGCAAGCTGCTGGCCCCTGTGGGCAACAGTTCGCTGCCGGTTGGGCGTTCCGACGCCCTGGTTACCACGGACAAGGCTGTGGCCGACAAGCTGGATATCCAGTACGCCTGTTAGACTTTGGCGAGGAGCAGAACATGCTGCGCGTTAGCACGGTAGACGAACACAAGCGCATGTCCACCCAGGATTTGCTGCTGGCCATCGAGGCGGCGGTAGAGAAGGGTGAGACTGACTTTTATATTGAGGCCTCGGGCCAGCACGATATCGGCGGCCCCCTGTGGAACAAGGAAGGTAAAAAGCTGACCTTCAAGGTCAGCAACCCCGGTCAGCGGGTAGGCTCCATGTGCCTGCCCAACACCGAAATTCTGGTTGAAGGCTCCGCCTCGGCGGACGTAGGCTGGTTGAACGCGGGCGGGCGCATTGTGGTGCGCGGCGATGCGGGAGACACTGCGGCCCACTGCGCGGCAGCCGGTACTGTTTACATTGGTGGCCGCGCGGGTACCCGCTCTGGCTCCCTCATGAAGCACGACCCCCTTTATGAAGCTCCGGAACTCTGGGTGCTCAAGAGCGTGGGCAGCTTCTCCTTTGAATTCATGGGCGGCGGCAAGGCCGTTGTGTGCGGCCATGACAGCCAGGACATTGCCTCAGTCATGGGCGAACGCTCCTGCGTCGGCATGGTTGGCGGTGCTGTCTACTTCCGTGGGCCTGTTGGACAGCTGCCCAAGGACGTGCGCCTCAACCCCCTGGACGATGAAGACATCGCCTGGCTTGACGCTGGTCTTGACGACTTTCTGATGGCCATTGACCAGCCCAGCCTGCGCAGCGAACTGTGCGACTGGAGCCAGTGGCAGAAGATCACGCCGCTGCCGTTTGAGGAGCGCGGTCAGAAGGAAGTTGTGAGCCTTGGGCAGTTCCGCAGCAAGGAGTGGATACCCAGCGGTATTTTCAGCGATGTGGCCCCTGATGACTTTATGGTCAACGGGCTGGTGGCGCGCGGCGATTACCGCCTGCGTGTGCCCATGTGGCAGAACGCCGAGTATGCCGCCCCTTGCGAATTCAACTGCCCGGCATCCATCCCCACCCAGCGCAGACTGAACCTCCTGCGTGAAGGTAATGTGGAAGAAGCCTACCGCATGGTGCTGGATTACACGCCGTTCCCCGGTTCTGTCTGCGGCAGCGTGTGCCCCAACCCCTGCATGCAGAGCTGCACGCGCACTGATCTGGACAGCCCCGTACAGATCGGCAAGCTCGGTTCCTGTTCTGCGGATATCACGGTCGACAAGCCCACAACCCGCACCGGCAAGCACATTGGCGTGATCGGCGGCGGTGTTGGCGGCCTTACGGCTGCCTGGCAGCTTGCCCGTCTGGGGCACGACGTCACCGTGTACGAAGCCGACTCCGTCATGGGCGGCAAGCTTGAGCAGGTGATTCCCCGTGCCCGCCTGAACCATGACCTGCTGCGCAAGGAACTCAAGCGTATTGAGGACATGGGCGTGACCTTTGTGAACAATTGCCCTGTTGACGCCAAAAAGTTCGAGGAACTGCGCAAAAAGCATTCAGCCCTGGTGGTTGCCACCGGTGGGCATGTGCCGCGCATCTTCCCCTGGCCCGGGCACGAAAAGATCGTGGCTGGCATCGACTTTCTGAAAGCCATCAACAAGGGCGAAAAGCCCTCTGTGCCCGACAGCGTGATTGTTATCGGTTGCGGCAACGCGGGCATGGACGCCGCTGTGGGCGCATACGCCATGGGCGCCAAGCAGGTTACCTGCATCGACGTGCAGAAGCCCGCCGCCTTTGCTCACGAAATTGAGCATGTTGAAGGGCTGGGCGGCAAGCTTGTGTGGCCCGTGCAGACCAAGGAAGTCACCGATAACGGCATCATCACCCAGGAAGGGACGCTCATTCCCGGCAAGATGGTCATTATCACCATTGGCGAATCGCCCGACCTTTCCTATCTGCCGGAAGGGTTGGAAAAGTTCCGCGAATGGATCGTGCCCAAGCCCGACCTCAGCATCATGGACGGCGTTTTTGCAGTGGGCGACGTTATCAAGCCCGGCCTGCTGGTGCATGCCATTGGCACGGGGCGCGATGCCGCCTTTGCCGCTGATGCCTTTGTGCGCGGCGAAACCTACACGCCGGAAAAGAAAAAGCTTGTGCCTTCCACGCGTCTGCACACGGCCTATTTTGCCAAGTGCCATGACCGTGAGCTGCCCACGCCGCAGGATGAATTCTCCCGCTGCGTGAGCTGCGGCACCTGCCGCGACTGCAAGATGTGCCTCAAATCCTGCCCGGAAAAGGCCATTGACCGCAAAGAAACCGCTGGCGGCGGGTTTGAATACGTTTCTGATCCTGCCCGTTGCATCGGTTGCGGCATCTGCTCCGGCATCTGCCCTTGCGGCATCTGGACCATGTATCCCAACTGGGACATGAGCTAGACGCCAGATGTGAAAGATTGACTGTCTAACTAACTGACATCTTAGTGAAATATATCTAACCCGTTTCAGCCTGTATCAGGTTGAAGCGGGTTAGTTTTTCATGAAAAAGCCTGATTATCTGCCAGCGTAAGGGGACATGCTGCGTACCGTCCCTGAATGGTCAGCAAATTATAGGGGCAGTGCCATGGTTGAGTACAAAGGTGTTTCCTATCATTGCTCTATGGAGTTTACACTGTCCGTGATTGGCGGAAAGTGGAAATGCCTCATTATCTGGTATCTGGGTGTCAGCGCTCTGCGGTTTAACGAGCTGAAAAGAAAACTCCCCAAGATAACCCAGCGGATGCTCACCCTACAGCTCAGAGAGCTGGAATCGGACGGCCTTGTGAGCCGCAAGGTTTATTCGCAGGGGATGCCCAAGGTTGAGTATTCATTGACTGATGCCGGCAGGAGCCTGTTACCAGTTCTGGGCTCATTGACAGATTGGGCACGCCGTTGCTTTTCCCCGCAGCCGAACTGTGCGGATGATCGCCCGCCCGCGCTTGTTGCTGCCCCAGGCCATGCCTCAAACACGTGTGGAATTGATGTTGAGGAATGATCCGTTTGAGATATGGCCCCGGGGACAGCATGGTTTGTAGGGCAGGGATTGCTAAGACTTGTGGAATGCCCCAAGGTCAAAGTATTTGTTTTTTCCTGTTGCCGACAAAGGTATGCCAAGTATTTTCGTTACTCCGTTACCAAGTAGCCCCAGAATCTTGGCAGTCTTGCCTATGGAAAACATTATCCTGTTATCAACGCGGTTATCTGCTGCAATGGAGACAGCGCTTCCCAGCGCAATCCCCAGATCAATGTCGTCAAAAGCGCAATGCCCACCTTTCTGTTGCGATTCCCGGCAATCTGCAAAGCCGCAAAATCCGCAGGATGTTACCCCCCGTGGTTTTGACCGTGTTCCAATAAGAACAACTGCATGCGAGTTTTTTACACTTTGTGCGTCACGTATGTTCCTTGCGCGAAACTGTTCATCCATGTCGTTTCCAAGTTCAGCCATCTGCGCCGCTAGTTGCTGAACTGCATCACCAGTCATGATTTTTATCACAATGCTGTCAATTCCCCTTGTTTTTGGGGCTGTTCTGGCTGCAATAGCCATTTGTTTCGCTACCTGAATTACGATTTCTTTTTCTGCGACATTACTTTCTATAATCATAAATATCTCCTTTATGAAAGCGATTTGCATCAATATAGGCAAGTGTTACAGATATGCAAGTACGCACAATTTTGTTATGTAGTATACTTATGTATACTTAGTTTGCTTTTTCTGAAATATTATCATGAATAAAATATGATGAATTGCAGACGTGTTAATATGTTTTGCAAATTTGTTTGCAGTAGTTGTAGTGGCGTTGGGCACAACTGATCCAGAGTACTCTTTTGTTTTATCATCGGTTATGGCATGCTGACCTATAAATTGGCAGAGCAACTGGCCTGGATTGTTTAGTAACTAACTAATATTTATATGTTTTTAAAATATAAGGAGGAGATGCTGATGGACGTTTTTGAAGCGCTGTTTACCCGCCGCAGCATACGTAAATTCACGGCTGAGCCTGTGAGCGATGAAGACTTGCAGCTCGTACTCAAGGCCGCCATGTGCGCGCCCAGCGCGCACAACAAGCAACCCTGGCACTTTGTGGTTGTGCGCGACAAAGCTCTGCTGGCCTCCATTGCCGAGCGGCACCCCTATGCCAAAATGGCTGCTGAAGCGCCTGTGGTTATTGTGGTTTGCGCCAATCCGGATGAAGCCAAAGCTCCAGGCTACTGGCAGCAGGATTGCACGGCTGCTCTGGAAAACATGCTGATTGCCGCGCGTGGCCTGAACCTTGGCACGGTGTGGTGCGGCATGTACCCCTTTGAAGACCGCGTTGAACCCATCCGCGAACTGCTCAATGTCCCGGCCCAGATCAACATGCTCGGTCTTGTGGTCATGGGGCATCCTGCGCAGCCCTTTGCCGAGGCGGACAGATTCAACGTAAGCAAGGTTCACCTGAACGGCTGGTAAACAGCTTTACTCCGCAACATCGAGGCCTGGACTCATGGATTCACAACCTTTGCGCTCCGGCGCGGGCTGTGCGCCGCACATTGTTGTGGATGACGCGCAACCGGATGATATGGCGGCAGTGCAGGGCATTTACGCCTGGCATGTGCTACACGGGCTGGCAACGTTTGAAGAGCTGCCACCCAGTGTGGAAGAAATGGAGCACCGCCGTCAGGCCGTGCTTGCTCTTGGTTTGCCCTATCTGGTGGCCCGGCAGGGCAATACTGTTGTGGGCTATTGTTACGCCGGGCTGTACGGAACGCGTTCTGCTTTCAGATTCTGTCTGGAAGATTCCATCTATGTTGCGCAGCAGGCCATGGGGCAGGGTGTGGGCCATGTGCTGCTGCAAGCGCTCATTGAACGGTGCGAGCGCGGCCCCTGGCGGCAGATGGTGGCTGTTATCGGCAACAGCGGCAACGCTGGTTCCATCGCCCTGCATGCTGCGCATGGCTTCAGGCACACGGGTGTGCTCCAGTCTGCTGGCTACAAGCTCGGCCAGTGGGTTGATGTTGTGCTGATGCAGCGGGCGCTTGGCCTTGGCGACACCACCAAGGCACTGTAGCGGCAAACCGTTGCATCAAGGAATTGCCGCGCATTATAGCGTAAACAAAAAAGCCTGTTGCGTTACGGAATATTCCTGATCAGGACACATTCCGCAACGCAGCAGGCTTTTTGTCATACTCGCCTGGCAGGCATGCTCAGGGCATGACTGCCAACCGTAGTGTTACACGCCCAAGGCGATCATGGCATCAGCCACCTTGCGGAAGCCCGCAATGTTCGCGCCCATCACAAGGTTGCCCTTGTGGCCGAATTCTGCGGCAGTGGCGGCGGCACGCTGGTGAATATCATACATGATGTGTTTGAGCTGGTTGTCCACCGCTTCAAACGTCCAGCGCTGCATGCTGGCATTCTGCGCCATTTCAAGCTGGCTGACAGACACGCCGCCCGCGTTGGCGGCCTTGGCAGGGCCATAGGCGATGCCGGAGGAGATAAAGGCATGCACTGCGTCAAGCGTTGAGGGCATGTTTGCACCTTCCGCCACGCAACCGCAGCCGTTGGCCAGCAGGGTTTCCGCGTCCGCAAGGTTCAGTTCGTTCTGCGTCGCGCAGGGAAAAGCCGCAAAGCAGGGCACGTTCCACACGGCGTTGCGCCCGGCTGGATAGGCCGCAACGGGCGTGTACTTGGCGGAAGAAACCAGCTCCGCATAGCGGGTGAGGGGGCCGCGCTCAATTTCTTTCACCTGCTTGAGCACGTCCAGCCTGATGCCCTCTGGGTCATAGATCATGCCGCGCGAGTCAGAAACGGTCACGGGTTTTGCGCCCACCTGAATAAGCTTCTGGCAGCAGTGGATCGCCACGTTGCCCGCGCCGGAAACCGTGCAGACCTTGCCTTCAAGGCTCTGGCCGCGCGCATCAAGCATGGCCTGGGCAAAATACACAGCGCCGTAGCCTGTGGCTTCAGGCCGCGCCAGCGAGCCGCCAAAGAGCAGGTTTTTGCCGGTGAGTACGCCTTCGTAGCGCCGGGTCAGGCGCTTGTACTGCCCAAAAAGAAAGCTGATTTCCTGACTGCCCACGCCAATATCGCCAGCAGGCACGTCAACGGTTGCGCCAATATGCGTCCAGAGTTCCGTCATGAATGCCTGACAGAACCGCATGATTTCCGTCTTGGATTTGCCCTTGGGGTTAAAATCAGAGCCGCCCTTGGCCCCGCCGATGGCAAGGCCCGAGAGCGAGTTTTTGAAAATTTGCTCAAAGCCAAGAAATTTAAGCACGCCCTGATTCACGCTGGGGTGAAAGCGCAGGCCGCCCTTGAACGGGCCCAGAGCCGAGTTGTACTGAACCCGGTAGCCCCGGTTAACCTGAACCTGTCCTGTGTCGTCCATCCATTGCACGCGGAAGGAGACGCAGCGTTCCGGCTCCACAATCCGCTCAAGGATTTTCATTTTTGCGTATTCAGTTTGCTTGTCCAGGATGGGTTGCAGACTTTGCAACACCTCTTGCACTGCCTGCAAAAAAACAGGTTCATGGGGATAGGTTTCTTTAAGGTTATTTAACACTCGCTCAACATAAGGCATGTTGCTCTCCTGATAGGGGGGGTAAGGATTGCACGAAAAAACTTCCGCATAACATTGATTCAAGCAGGTTTTTTTTAGACAAGATGATGCAGTTTGACAAGAATTAAAAAAAATACCTAATCCGATATGAGGAATATGACGCTTGCAACAAAAAGCCCCGGTCGGCTTATGGGACTGACCGGGGCTGAGCGGCTGGGAAAGCGGAAATTTCTGGCATCAGCCAGCAAAAGGTTCCCCACAAGGTTCTTGTGGCGCCTCCAGCGCAGAGTGTAACGCTTCGTCCAGTGTCGGGTGCGCAAACATGAAGGCATTGAGCGCAGAGCCGTGGTATTGCCCTATGAGCAGCAACTGCGCCGCTGTGACAAGGTGCGAAACCCCATGCCCCAAAGCCGCAATGCCCACAATGCTGTCGTTCTGCCACACGATCTTGATAAAACCTGACGCATCGCCCCCGGCCTGGGCAATGGCGTTGCCCATGAGTTGCGCCTTGGAAACAGCCACCGGGCCGCACTGGGCCAGGGCCTGCCTTGCGGTAAGGCCCACACGCATGATTTCCAAGCTGCCGTAAACGCAGGAAGGCACCGGCCCGGAAGCGTAGGGGCCGCTTTGCGCTCCAATAATGCGCCGCGCCACATACGCGCCCTGATGCTCCGCAGCATGCGCCAGAAGGGTTTGCCCGTTGATGTCGCCAATGGCGTAAACATTGGGGGCAGCCATAAGATGCTCGTCAACAGTGATGAACCCGCGCGCCTGAAGCGTGCATCCGGCTTCTTCCGCCCCAAGATTATCAGTGTTGGGCGTTCTGCCCACAGCCACAAGAGCCTTGGCGGCGGTCAGTTCCCTGCCGTCCTCAAGCACAAGCACAGCCGCGCCCTCGCGCGTTGTGAGCGATGCCGCCATAACGCCTGTTATGCAGGTTATGCCGGTTTTGCCAAGGAGCTTTGCCATTTCCTGACCAAACTCGGCATCTTCCGTTGGGGCAAGGTGGGGTGCGGCTTCTACAATGGAGACCTTGGAGCCCATTGCGTTGAAAAAGTCGGCCATTTCAAGGCCGATGGCCCCCGCGCCCACAACAATCAGGCTTTCCGGCACAGCAGGCACGCGCAGTATGTCCGTGCTGTCCAGAACAGCGTCATGGTCTGGCGTCATGCCGGGGAATGCAGCGGAGCGGGATCCGCCAGCAAGGATGATGTGCTCTGCCCGCAGATTCAGCACGGTGCCGTCAGCGCCTGTCACCATAACCTCAGAGGGGCTGACGCATGCTGCACGGCCTTCAATAAGTGTTACGCCAAGCTGTTCCAGCCCCTTGCTCAGGGTCTGGGACGAGGCTTTGACAAAACGCTGGATGCGTTTTTGCAGCGCATCGTAATCCACCTCAATGCTGCCTTTGGCAACGCGTTGGCGCTCAAGACCGCGCAGCAATCCTTTTGGAGCGGTTGCGCCCAGCAGCAGCTTGGTGGGGATGCAGCCGCAGTTAAGGCACACGCCGCCCATATGAGTGCTTTCAACCAGCGCAACGGATTTTCCGCCACGGGCAAGTATGCCTGCGGCCTTGGCTCCGCCAGGCCCGCCGCCGATAATGACAACATCAAACGTATTCATGATCTTCTCCGGATATTGGCAGTTGGGCATGTGCTCACCACGGTTAATCGCGGCGTGGCTGTCATGGCCCCACTGAAGGCTGCTGTTGTAGGGAAAGGCCGCTGGCCCCGCACTCGGGTGCGGTAACGAACGGCTTGTGGCTGAATATGGTACGGTGTCTTGAACACATTGTCACCATGTGCGGTCTGGCGGCGGGGATAGACTGCATATTCTGTGGATCGGGGTGCCTCTGCGCTTTTGCCGGAACATCAAAAAAATATTTTTTATATTCACGCATTTAATTAAAATCGGGATGATTTAATCACATGAAATAACAGTATATTAATATTTATCTGTGTAACGCTGCGAGTGGTTGGCTTTTTTACTGTAAAGCCTGTAGTTTTGTTCCATACAAGCGGAGGTTGTCCTCCCCCCGATTATTCCAGTCACTCCGCAAACTGAAGGAGAATCATATGGAAACCAGTGCAAGAAACGTTTTTTCCGGCAAAGTTGTTGCCGTTAACTCCGGCGCAGTCAATGATGAAGTGGAATTGTCCGTTGAAGGCGGTATCAATATTGTTGCTTCCATTACCAAAGTGAGCACCAAGAATCTTGGCCTCAAGCCCGGCGCCAGCGCAATGGCCCTCATCAAGGCCAGCTTTGTGCTGCTTATGAATGATGCAGAAAACTACCTGCTCTCTACCCGCAACCAGTTTGCCGGTACTGTGAGCAAGGTTACCCCCGGCGCGGTCAATGCCGAGGTTATTGTTGAACTGCCCGGCGGCGCTTCCATCGCCTCCATTGTGACCATGGGCAGCATCAAGAACCTTGGCCTGGAACCCGGCAAAAAGGTTACCGCCATTGTTAAGGCCTCGCAGGTTATTCTTGCTGTGGCCAAGTAAATTGATTCCTCAAGTTTGGGTTTGGGGCCATTCGCAATGGCCTTGATCTGTAGCGGCTCTGCTGTTTGCAATAAACGGCAGAGCCGCTTTTTTTGCTCTGACCTACGCAATAACGTGCTGAAAGGTTACTATTTTTGAACTCCTGCCGCGCCTGACCCAAAAAAATATGACCTGACCATATAGCCTGCGGCCTCGCCTTCTGATATTTGAGGCGGCGCGGGTGGCTTGCGCCGTGCCTCGGCAAAGGGCAGGCCCCTGAAATACTCGTACTACTGGAATTTTATGAACAAAAAACTCGTGCGCGATTCCTTTGTGGTTGGGGCGGCCCTGTTCGCCATGCTTTTTGGCGCGGGAAACGTGGTTTTCCCCCCCTACATCGGTCTGACCGCGGGATCGCAGTGGTTCATGGGTTTTTTGTGCTATTATGCGGCAGATGTGGGCCTTGCCCTGCTGACCATTTACGCTATGCTGGCTTCTTCTTGCATTGACAGAAAGGAAGGGCTTTTCCACAGGCTTGGCGGAATCCCGGCCATGCTCATGATGCTGGCAATCATCATGTGTATTGGACCGTTGCTGGCCATTCCTCGTACCGGGGCCACTGCCTTTGCCATTTCCTTTGCGCCGCTTGGCTATTCGTCCAAGGGGTTCAGCCTTGCAAAGGTTCTCTATTCAGGGGCTTTTTTTGGCATTTCGACCTTACTGGCGTACCGCGAATCCAATATGGTGGACGCCATTGCCCGCTACCTTTCGCCCATCAAGATCGGCGGCTTTTTCCTGATTGTATGCGCCGCCGTGGTGTGGCCGCTGGGTGAAATCAACCCCGGTGTGCACGATGCCAGGGTTGCCTGGAACAGCATCCTCGCCGGATATCAAACCCTGGATGTCATGGCCTCGCTGGTTTACGGTTTTATTATTGTGAATACGCTCAAGGCCAAGGGCTATACCTCCGGCAGCCAAAAGGCGCTTTCCGTTGGCTTGTCGAGCCTTGTGGCTGGCTTGTTGCTGTTCATAATCTACGGTGGGCTGTGCTACCTTGGTGCTACAGGCTCCGGGCTGTATCCGGCTGATACGGAAAAGGGCGCGCTGGTATCCGGCCTTGTGGGCGGGCTATTTGGCAGTGCCAGCAATGGGTTGCTGGCTGTAGTTATAAGTGTTTCCTGCATGGCAACGGCTGTGGGGCTGATAGGCACCACGGGCACCTTTATTTCGCAGTTCAGCAAGGGGCGCTTCAGCTACAGGGCTGTGGTCATCACCACGGGTTTGTTCAGCATGGTGGCCTCAAACGTGGGGCTGGATAGTATCATTTCCCTTGCGGCCCCGGTACTGATTTTTCTGTACCCCGGCACTCTCGCTGTTATCGTGCTTTCACTGTTTGACAAGTTCATCAAGAACGACAACATCTTTCGTTTTGCCACCGTTGGCGCTTTGCTGAGCAGCGGCCTGAGCGTGCTTGAAGATTTTGGGCTGCCCATCGGGCTGACGGCCATGCTGCCTTTTGAATCTGTGGGGCTTGGCTGGATGTTGCCCGCCATGATTTTTGGCATTGCGGGATTTTTTGTGCGGCAGGGCAGGGGCAAGGCTTAATTTTCAGGCAGTCGGCGCTGGCTGGTGTGCAGCCGCCTCACGGAGCCGGTATTTCAGGCGCTGCGGCGTCAATTTTGCCAAAGCATCTGTCGTCAATCATGATGTGCTGAGCTGTCAGCTCGTAAATCATGAAGTGCAGAAGTGCCGCGATGTCTGCGCCATCGCGCTGGAACTGGGCCAACAGGATGTTGGCTCTGTCCAGCAAATGCTGATGTGCTTGCATGTGCGCGGGCGCATCCGGGCATCCAATCTGGCTCAGGATGCGCTCCTCAAACTGAAAATGCTCCACCGTGTCCGCCAGCAGACCTTCAACGGCGGCGGGAATTGCTTTTTTGTCAGCGCCGGAGCCGTCCAGTTGCAGCAGGTTGTTGGCTGTTGCAAACAGGTTGCGGTGCTGCCGGTCAATTTCCTCATGCCCGCATTCATAAGATTCGCTCCACTGAAGGCGCAATGAGCTTGAAGTGCTGCAAATAAAATTGCTGATACTGCCGTCCAGATCCTCCACTCTGACCTGATTGCGGCCGCCAATTTTGGCTCTGTACAGAGCCATATCTGCTCGTTGCATCCATTCTTCCACTGTGTCCGTTGCCCGACAGGCTGCAACGCCAATGCTGACGGTAACCCTTGAATTAAAAGAAAAGTTAAACTTTTCAAGGTGGTCGCGTATATTCTCCGCGAGGGTTACGGCATCAAAAAAAGTGGATGAGGGCAAAACCACAACAAATTCTTCCCCGCCCCAGCGCCCCGGCACATCAGTTGCGCGTATGTCGGTGCGCAGCAACCTCCCAAAACCCCGCAGCACTTCATCGCCGGCAAGGTGCCCAAACTGGTCATTGATGCGCTTGAAGTTGTCCAGGTCCAGCATCAACAACGTAACCGGATGCCCATAGCGGTGCATGCGCGCCATTTCCTGCTGCAATATCTCTTCAATGCGAACACGGTTCCAGCACCCGGTCAGTCTGTCCAACAGGGCGGCCTTGCGCAAGGCCGCATCCGAGCGCTCTTTTGCCATGAGCGCAAAGCCAGTTGACACCATGATCAAGGAAATGAAGGTGACAACGTACAGTGTTACCTGAACCGGAGTGGTCTGAAAAATGCTCATTATCTGATTGGGAGCAACAATGGCTACACTGAATTTCCACGCAAGCGCGATAATTGACAGCCCAATGCCAAATACCATCAGGTTGCGCCCGCGCACAGAAAAATCAAATTTGTAGCTTAACAGCGCCTTTTGCACCAGGAATCCCTGAAGTGCCAACATGGCATTGACCAACAGCACGCGAAATATGACCGAGTCATAGAAAATAAGCACACCAACAGTAATAATAAGGGGTGGCCCCCAGAACAGAAATCTGTATTTCGGATGTTCACCAAGAAAAATATGAACAGCATAGTAAAAAATTGCATATGAAATAGAAAAAAATGCATTTGCGCATACAACAGACAAAAAACCAGGGATAGTTTCGCGCAGTGCAAAGAGAATATAACTTGTGGCATGGATGCAGAGGGCCAAACCCCATTCGCGCAACCCATCGCCCGCATGGCGTTCAGAAGCCGCAAGCGCAGACACAGCAAGTGCAATGCAACCGGCGACCAGCATCACGAACATTGTTGGAATATGAAATTCCACTTTAGCTCCAAATTTACCCGATAACAAACGGGAAATATATCTGGTGGGATTACTTATAGTAATAGAAATATATCATCATTCAAATTATATAATATTGCAAAGAACAGCAACAAGATTGTCCCGTTAAATAAACAATTATCAATAGCGTTTCTTGTTTTGCGATAGCAGCGTCACGGCCATTGGGGTAGCGTGTTGTTTATACGTATAAAGCAAGAGCGGACCCCCCGTTCAGGAGTTCCGCTCTTGCTTTATGGTATTTTTATAATGCAGCTATACGTCAGTCGAGTGTGAAAATGGACTTGAAGTCTACATTTTCCTGCCACTCAGGCTGGTTACGCTTGTCAAAAATCATGTCGCCAAGCACAAGGAAGTCCATTTCTGTGCGCATAAAGCAGGTATAGGCATCCATGGGAGTGCAGACAATGGGTTCGCCACGCACGTTAAAGCTGGTGTTGACGACCATGGGGCAGCCCTGCTCACGCCGGAACGTGTCTATCAGCCCCCAGTAACGGGGATTGGTGCTGCGCGAAACGCTCTGAATGCGGGCAGACCAGTCCACATGCGTGATGGCCGGGACCGTGGAGCGTTGCAGATACAGCCTGTCGTAGAGCGGCAGCTCGCGCACGTTTTCCGGCAGTTGCGTACGGTGCTTCTGCGCCACAGGGGCGCACACCAGCATGTAGGGCGACTTGGCGTCAAGATCAAACCATTCGGCGCAGTATTCTTCAAGCACAGAAGGCGCAAAGGGGCGGAACCCCTCGCGAAACTTGATCTTGAGGTTCAGCTTTTTTTGCATTTCAGGTCTTCTGGGGTCACCCAGAATAGACCTGTCGCCCAAGGCACGGGGGCCGTATTCCATGCGGCCCTGAAACCAGCCAACCACAGCGCCGTCCGCCAGATGCTGGGCCACCGTGGAGTACAGTTCTTCGAGGTTGGTGTATTCGGTATAGGGCGCGTCAAAACGGCGCGCAACCCGCAGAATGTCGTTGCGTGAAAACTCCGGCCCAAGATAGGAGCCTTGCATGGCATCAATACCGTTGGGGGATGGACGCTCGTTGCCGCCCCAGATGTGCCAGGCAGCCTGCGCCGCTCCCAGCGCGCCGCCAGAGTCGCCGGAGGCAGGCTGAATCCATACATTCTTGAAAATGCCGCTGCGTATCAGCAGCCCGTTGGCAACGCAGTTCAGGGCCACGCCGCCTGCCATGACCAGATTATCACAGCCGGTCAGTTCGCGGGCTGTGCGGGCCAGCTTGAGCACGATGTCTTCCGTCACCTGCTGGATAGCCAGCGCCAGAGCCATGTATTCCTGGCCGATTTCGCTTTCCGCATCGCGCGGGGGAATACCCAGCAGCTTTTCCCACTTGTCGCGCTTATACATGCGCAGGCCGGTGGCATAGTCAAAGTATTCCATGTTCAACAGCAGGGAGCCGTCTTCACGAATGTCCACAAGGCCGTCGCAGATGGCTTTTTTGAGCCTTTCCACAAGCGCCATGTCGCCATCGCCGTAAGGCGCAAGCCCCATGAGCTTGTATTCGCCCGAATTGACCTTGAAGCCGCAGTACGCGGTAAAAGCCGTGTAGAGCAGGCCCAGCGAGTGCGGGAACTGCTGCTCTTTGAGGATGCGGATGCTGGCGTTCTCGCCAAGGCCAATGGTGGTGGTTGCCCATTCGCCAACGCCATCAATGGTCAGGATGGCGGCCCTGTCAAAGGGCGAGGGATAAAAGGCGCTGGCAGCGTGCGAAAGATGGTGCTCTGGAAAAAGCATCTTGGGCGAGCCGGGGCCGAGCTTGGCTATGGCCTCGCGCAGCATGGAGCGCATGAACAGCTTTTCCTTGATCCAGACGGGAATGGCGGAAAGAAAGCTGCGCAGGCCAGCCGGGGCAAAGCCGTTGTAGGTTTCAAGCAGGCGCTCGAACTTGAGGTAGGGCTTGTCGTAAAAAGCCACAGCCTCAAGATCGGCAATATTCAGCCCGCCCTCACGCAGCACGTAGGCCGCAGCGTGGCTGGGAAATCCGGAATCGTGCTTGATGCGTGAAAAGCGCTCTTCGTGAGCGGCTGCAACAATTTTGCCGTCCACCAGCAGCACGGCTGCGGAGTCGTGATAATAGGCAGAAATGCCAAGAATGGCTCTGGGCATGAAGGCTCCCATGTGTCGTTGGCGCTGGGTGCGCCTGACCAGATGCTGTTAAAAAACAGAGTAAATAAAGGGCGCTATGGCCGAGCCGCTGGTCATCACCACAAGCACGCCAAACAGCAGCAGAACGAGCACAAGGGGAAGCAGCCAGAATTTTTTGCGCTGCAAAAAAAATTGCAGCAGGTCTTTAAGAAAATCCATTGATATCTCCTGAAGGAACAAATCCTAAAAAGGATGTTCCAGATCTTTTGCTTCAAAGGTATGGTCGCGCGAAACAAAGGTGGAATCCGTGCTCTTTTTCCAGCCTTTGCGGCGCATGGGGTCATGCCCGAAAAGACGCATGACAAGCGCCAGCGGGGTCACAACAACAAAAAATATGACGCTCAGCAGCAAACGCGACATGACGGAGCCAAGCAGCAGGGAAAGGCCCAGCCAGAGCTTTGCCAGGGGCGAGTACAAGCGGGGCCAGACCATGCCCGCCAGCAGCAGCCCCAGAGCAAGGGGCAACAGGGTGAGCGACCGGGTGAACATGACGGCCAACAGACATATCAACGTCATGGCCATAGCGGTATCGGCGCATTCCTTGTTGCTCACGGCAGCAGGCAAAAAGCCGAAATGTAGTTTGCGGTGTTGCATCAGTTTCCTCTTGCAGCGGGGGATGATTGCAGGGCGGCGCGCACATATGGCTCAAGAATGTCTGCGGCAACAGCGTTGCCAAAGGCATTCCAGTGCTTGTCGCAACTGAAATACAGGTCGGGGTATTTGACGCCGCGTGCAAGCATGGCAGGCATCAAGTCCACATAAGTCGCGCCGGTGTGCCCGGCCAGTTCGCGCAGCTTGCGGGCAAGGGGCGGTTCCTTGCCGTCATAGTGCTCAAAATCCTGATAGGCAGGAATGGTGAACAGAATAACCTTGCGGTTCCCCGCTTCGGCCACAAGCTGTTCAATGGAATAGCGCATGATGTTCCATTCGTTCTCTGGCACGGAATAGTACATGGAGCCGCCCGAAGGATCACCGGTATTTTCCGGTGTCCAGCGGGGTACAAGCTTCATGTTTTCGATCTTGAAATCATTCAGATAAATAGCAACCCGGTACAGGCAGCTCCATTCCAGCAGTGTGAGCTTGAAGCTCTTTGCCAAGGCCTGAACCTTAGTCGGCTGGGGCAGCTTTTTAACCGGGTAAAAAAGCTTGTAATCAGGATAATCGCCAACCAGATATGGGCGGTAATCGTCCGTGTCCTGCGTGTAGTAGAAATCCAGGCTGTTATCTTCAAAATCATTGCGGGGCAGAATGCCCAGCAGAACAACATCATGCCTGAACTGTTTAACCATATGCTTGTATTGCAGCCATTCTTGAATGGTGCCAAAACCGCCGGACGTGCCGAAATTGAGCACTTCCTTGCCAGTCGAAGCCTCAAGCAGGTTGGAGAGCCTGTCTTCCGGGCTGTTGCCCCATCCTTCAATAAAAGAATCGCCCAGAATAACCACGCGCGGCTGGTCTGCATCCTTGGTGCGCTCCTTGTCGCGCATGCCAAAGGCATTGGAAGCGTACTGGGCCGTGAAGCAGGCCTTTTTGTGCAAATATGTGGATGAAGGGTGGTGCCATACGCCAAAATGCTCGTCGCTGAACGTCCAGAACTTGCTGTTAACGTTCACCAGACTGTAAGACGGCATCTGAATGTTTGTGTTTATATACTTGATGTAGAAATAGGATGCCACCTCAAGCATGGCTACCAGCATAAACAGAAAAATCAGGAATCTTTTTAGCATAAAGGGGTGGTTGAAAGAAAGTTGCGGGATTCAGGCGTGTGGGCTTCCTCACCGAAGGCGGCACCTGAACAAAAAGGCCAAAGAGCGAGCATAATCAAGTAGACCATATATGCCTGCTTTGCCAACTTTTCAAGCATGGTTTTGTGGGTGCAGAAACTCTATATTCCCGTAAGGCGCGGCCTGCGGCACCTCACTATGTAATCAGAATTGAAAATAACCGCACAAAAATCCGTTTTTGCAGGATTTTGTGCGGTTATTCAATTTTATGCAGATGCGAACAGATGAAGTTCTTGTACGGCTATCTGATTTCACGTGTGGTGTGAAAGGTTATCTGCGGCCATTCTTCAATAACCCTTGAGAGCCGCCATTCGCTACTGGAAAGGATGGCAAGGCAGTCGTCGCCATCGTAGGCGAGGTTTGACTGCTGGTCGGATTTAAATGACTCCAGCGCCGCCCGGTCATTGGAGGTTATCCAGCGCGCGGCAGAAATGGGGCAGGGCTCGTACAGGGCAATAACGCCGTATTCGGCCTTGAGCCGGGCAATGATAACGTCAAACTGCAACACGCCCACTGCGCCAAGAATGTGCGAGCTGTCAGTGATCGGGCGAAAAACCTGAATGGCCCCTTCTTCCGCAAGTTGTTTCAGGCCCTTGGCAAGCTGCTTGGAGCGCAAGGGGTCAGCCAGCTGCACACGGCGAAAATGCTCGGGCGAAAAGTTGGGAATACCCGTAAACTTGAGCGGCTCCGAGGTTGTGAGCGTGTCGCCTATTTTCAGGGTGCCGTGGTTATGCAAACCGATAATATCGCCGGGCCATGCGTCTTCAACGCCTTCACGGTCTTGCGCCATAAAGGTGATTGCCCGCGAAAGCTGCACCTCTTTGCCGATGCGGTGGTGCTTGACCTTCATGCCGCGCTCGAACCTGCCGGAACATATGCGCATAAAGGCAATTCTGTCGCGGTGGGCGGGGTCCATGTTTGCCTGAATCTTGAAAACAACGCCGGAAAAATCTTCTTCAAGCGGATTGACCACGCGTTCGCCCGTGGCGCATTCCGCCACGCGGGGGATGGGGCCAGGGGCAAGGCGCACAAGAGTGTCGAGCAGCTCCTGAACGCCGAAATTGTTGACCGCGCTGCCAAAAAACACCGGCGTCTGCTTGCCCTTGAGGTACAGTTCCTTGTCAAAAGGAAAGCCCGCGCCTTCCAGCAGGTCAATCTCCGTGCGCAGTTGTTCGGCGGCGTCTTCACCAATCAGTTCGACAAGTTGCGGATCGTTCAATCCATTAATGACCAGGGCTTCCTTGGGGCGGGAGGTCTTTTTGCCGTCCTCCGCAAAAAAGCGGATGGCCTGCCGCTCTATGTCGTACACGCCCTGAAAGCTTTTGCCCATGCCAATGGGCCAGGTCATGGGCGCGGCCTGAATGCCCAGTGTCTGCTCAATATCGCTCAAGAGGTCAAAGGCATCGCGGCCTTCGCGGTCAAGCTTGTTGATAAAGGTCAAAATGGGCGTGTCGCGCATGCGGCACACTTCCATGAGCTTACGGGTCTGCGTTTCAACACCCTTGACCGAGTCAATGACCATGAGGGCGGAATCCACAGCCGTGAGCACGCGGTAGGTATCTTCTGAAAAGTCCTGGTGACCGGGCGTATCAAGCAGATTGATGATATGATCGGCGTAGGTGAACTTCATCACCGAGGATGAAACGGAAATGCCGCGCTCGCGTTCAACTTCCATCCAGTCAGAAGTGGCATGGCGCTGGGCCTTCTTGGCTTTGACCGCGCCCGCCATCTGGATGGCTCCGCCGAACAGCAGCAGCTTTTCCGTGAGGGTTGTCTTGCCTGCGTCAGGGTGGGAAATAATGCCGAAAGTGCGGCGTCTGAGCGCTTCGCGACTCATGGCCGATGATATGTTTGTTTGCATAAATCTGCCTGGAATTCAGAGGTCAGGAGTGTGCCGGTGGGTTAGAATCCGGCTGCATAGCGGCGCAAAGGCCTGCCGCATAATATTAGCGATGGCTGGCTGGTTGCGCGGGCTTGGCAAAAAAGCAGCACGGCGAATGCCGTGCGTTTGCGCTGCGCTGCAACCATCAGCATCCACACCGCGAGGACAAAACCTCACGAAACACAGCGTGGGCCGTGCATTTGCCAATACGACAATTTAACCACTTACTTTAAGGCAGTCAAACAGTTTGCATGGGTTGACTGCTTGAATTGCAGATGCCCGGCAGCAGTATGAGCCGCAGGTTCGGCAGGTTACAAGCTGTGAAGGACCTTGTGCACAACACCGCGTGCTGGATTTTCTGGCACTTTTTGATGGATGTTCAGTCCACACGCAACATGGCAACAAGGTCACGCAGTCTGTCCCTGATGCTCATAAAGGCTTTGACCACATCCGGGTCGAACTGGCTGCCCGTGCCTTTGATGATTTCACGGCAGGCCTCGTCAAAGCTCTTGGCCTGGCGGTATGGGCGTGATTGCAGCATGGCAGAAAGACTATCCGCAACGGTGATGATGCGTGCGCCCAGGGGAATATGCCCGCCTTTAAGCCCCTGTGGGTAACCGTTGCCGTCAAAACGTTCGTGGTGGGCGCGTACCATATCCACAATGCCGCAATCCCGAAGGCAGGCTATGGGAGCAAGAATGTCGGCCCCCATGTCTGGATGCCTGCGGATTGCCAGCCATTCCTTGGGAGTAAGAGCGGATGTTTTGGCCAGTATCTCGTCAGGAACACCAATTTTGCCAAGATCATGCAGGTGACCAGCCACATGGATTATGTCGGCAACCTGGTGCCCCAGACCCATTGCAAGGGCCAAAGACTGCGAGATGATGGCAACTTCTTCTGAATGGGCGAGAGTATAGGTATCCTTGGCGTCTATGGCCTTGCCGAGTGATTCCGCAAGCTGGTGGATGATTTCTGTCACAGCAGAGCTGCAAGGAACGAGTTTTTCGCGGCGGGTGGCGCTTCCGGCAAGATTAAGGCGAGAATGGCACAACATTACGTATCCTTATGGTCGGCGAAACGCGCCGCTCACGTTCAGACGTGCGGGCAGGATTGAAAACACTTTTCAGATGAGGTCACGAATTAGCAGGTTTGAAATTTAATTTCAATGTCAATTTAGCCACCTTCGTAAAAATTTGCAAGGTAGATAATACACATGATAATCAAAAAATAATATTCAATAACAGTATATTATCAACATATAGCAACTCATAATCTGCGAAGCAGTTTTTGTAACAACACCTGATAATCACGCAAAACAGGGCCGCCCCAATGGAGCAGCCCTGTTGTTTATGCATTATGCGCCCGGTTCTGGCCGGGGCCAAGTTTATTCTTCAATCCAGCTTCTGGCCCGCTCCACAGCGCGGTGCCACTGGTGCAGCAGTTCCTGCCGACGGTCTTCGGGCATGTTGGGCTCAAAGCGGCGGTCAAGTTTCCACTGGGCGCAGAGCTGCTCTTCGCTTTCCCAGAAGCCCACAGCCAGACCGGCAAGGTAGGCCGCGCCAAGGGCGGTTGTTTCCGTAACCATGGGGCGCTCAACAACCACGCCTGTGAGGTTGGCCTGGCACTGCATGAGCATGTTGTTGCGGCTTGCGCCGCCGTCCACGCGCAGGGTGGTCAGGGGAACGCCCGCGTCTTTCTGCATGGCCTCCATGATGTCGAGGGTCTGCAGGGCAATGGATTCAATCGCCGCCCTGGCAATGTGCCCACGGTTGGTGCCGCGCGTGATGCCAACCATGGTGCCTCGGGCGTACTGATCCCAGTAGGGAGCGCCCATGCCCACAAAAGCGGGCACAAGGTACACGCCGCCATTGTCCGGCACGGTGATGGCAAGGCTTTCCATTTCAGAAGAGTCACGAATAAAGCCAAGGCCGTCGCGCAGCCACTGCACCACTGCGCCGCCCACAAAAACACTGCCCTCAAGTGCGTAATAACGGCCCTTGGGCGTTTCCCACGCCACGGTGGTCAGCATGTTGTTCTTGCTTTCGCGGGCCTTGGTGCCTGTGTTGAGCAGCAGGAAGCAGCCCGTGCCATAGGTGTTTTTGGCCATGCCTTCGTTCATGCAGGCATTGCCGTAGGTAGCGGCCTGCTGGTCGCCAGCCACGCCCGCAATGGGCACAGCCTGACCGAAAAATTCAGGATGGGTCTGCGCCATGACGCTGGAGGAGGGGGCCACTTCGGGCAGCATGGCGCGCGGCACGCCGATGATTTCAAGCAGTTCATCATCCCACTGGCCAGTGTGAATGTTGAAGAGCAGGGTGCGGCTGGCGTTGGAAGGGTCGGTCACATGCGCGCCGCGCTTGCTGAAGTTCCAGATAAGCCATGTATCAATGGTGCCGAAAAGCAGTTCGCCCGCTTCGGCCTTGGCGCGAGCGCCGGGCACGTTGTCGAGTATCCAGCGCACCTTGGTGCCGGAAAAATAGGCATCGAGCACAAGGCCGGTTTTCTGACGAATAACGTCAGCCTTGCCCGCAGCGCGCAGCTGGTCGCAAAAACCAGCCGTACGGCGGTCTTGCCACACAATGGCATTGTATACGGGTGCGCCGGTGGCCTTGTCCCACACAACAGTGGTTTCGCGCTGGTTGGTGATGCCCACTGCGGCCAGTTCGTTGCTCTGCACGTTGGCGTGTTTCAGGCATTCCTTGGCAACATGCGACTGCGTGTCAAAGATTTCATTGGGGTTATGTTCAACCCAGCCGGGCTGGGGGAATATCTGGGTAAATTCCCGCTGGGCAACCTGTACTATGTTGGCATCGCGGTCAAAAAGAATGGCGCGCGAGCTGGTAGTGCCCTGATCAAGCGACAGAATGTATTTATGAGCCATATAATCCTCCGAAAGCATGGTTGTTGTTTGTTGCCGCAACGCGCAGGAGTACCGGAACCTGTGCGCTGAGGCAGCACGGAGTTGCTCAGAAAGTCTAAATCAGGCCTACGGCCTTGCCCACAACGTAGGCAAGCACAGCGCCGACCATGGGAGCGCACACCGGAATCCAGGCATAGGCCCAATCAGAAGAACCCTTGCCGGCAATGGGCAGCACCGCATGCGCAATGCGGGGGCCAAGGTCACGGGCGGGGTTGATGGCGTAACCGGTGGGGCCGCCAAGGCTGAGACCCAAGGCCCACACGAGGATGCCCACCATGTAGGGGCCGTAACCGGAAGGCAGGGTGCCGTTGTTGGTGTGAAAAATGGCAAAGATGCCAAAAAGTAGCATGAACGTGCCGATAACTTCGCACAGGAAGTTCTGACCGTAGCTGCGGATGGCAGGGGCGGTGCTGAAAACAGCCAGCTTGAGGCCGGGATCTTCAGTCGGTGCCCAGTGGGGCAGGTAGGCAAGCCAGACAATGGCAGCGCCGGTGAAACCGCCAGCGATTTGCGCCAGCATGGTTACGAAAGCCTGGCTCGCGCCGTAAACGCCAAGCATGGTCTTGGCCAGGGTTACAGCCGGGTTAAGGTCAGCCTGGGGCGCGCCAAGCGCCACCGATGTAAACACCCCGAGCATGACGCCAAAAGCCCAGCCCGCCGTGATAACAATCCAGCCGCCGCCGTTGCCCTTGGAGTCTTTAAGCAAAACGCAGGCAACAACGCCAGCACCAAAGGTAATCAGCATCATCGTTCCAAAAAATTCACCAAGAAGGTTGGTCATGGGCAGATCCTTCACAAGTAGTTGATATGGTAGCAAGTCCTGAGGCTTGCCATTTCCTGTTCCAATAGCTTGCTGGTAAAAATGGGGGGACTGCTTGGCGCAATGTTCCTTTCTGCTTGGATGCCGAAGGCTCTTTGATATTTGAGTGTCGTTTTACAAAACGTGCGTGTCTGATGCAGATTGAGCCGAAGCATCACAATTGGTTATATGTTTGTAAGGAATACTAATCCTATATTTGATATATTATGGGATGAAAAAAAAGATTGCAAGTACATTGCAATCGTTACAACCAGTAAGAATTATTATTCTTAGGCGTAAGTTCATTCGGGTTGTTTTTAGCATAAAATTGTCAGCAAACTAAAAAGGCCGCCCGAAGGCGGCCAGATACAATAGGAATGAAAGGCGCATCAGCCGTGAGTTTTCATGTCGCGTATAAGGCCTTGCAGTGCAGCCGTCTGCTGGGAGAGGGCACCCACTGCCTTGCTTGCGTGATCCATCGCCTGCGCTGTTTCGGCAGAAATGGTTGCGACTTGCTCGACCGATCTGTTGATTTCTTCGCTGGTTGCCGACTGCTGCTCACTTGCAGCGGCAATTGCCTGAATTTGATCGTTAACATGCTCCACATACTCAAGTATTTGCCGCAATGCATCGCCAGAACGGGCAGAGAGCGTGGTTGCTTCTTCAATGGCTGCGCCCACGTCTTCCACATTATCAATATTTTTTCTCGTGCCCTGCTGAATGCCGCTGATGGCGTCCCCAACTTCACGGGTGGCTGTCATGGTCTTTTCTGCAAGTTTGCGCACTTCATCAGCCACCACGGCAAAGCCCCGGCCTGCATCGCCAGCACGGGCAGCCTCAATGGCGGCGTTGAGCGCAAGCAGGTTTGTCTGGTCGGCAATATCCGCAATGACGTTCATGATCTGGCCAATGGCTTCGGCCTGTTTGCCCAAGGCCCCCATATCCTGCTTGATTGCCAATGATTTTGCATGAATGGACTTAATGTTCTCAACCGCAGTGCTCACAATCTGTACGCCTTCAATGGTCTGTTTTTGAGCGTTGCCAGAAACCCCTGCTGCGAGTTGGGCATTTTTGGCAACCTCAAGCACTGTCGCATTCATTTCTTCCATTGCGGTGGCAGTTTCGTGTACGCGGTTTGACTGTTCATCCGCTCCACGGCTGGATTGGGTTATCTGCGTAGAAAGCTGCTCCGCAGCGCCAGAGATTACTTCAACCACTTCTTCAAGTTGCTGGGCTGCCTGCAACATGCCTTCCGCCCTGGCCCTTTCAGCCATCAGCTTTGATTGCTGGGCTTCGGCAGTTGCCTTGCGGGCGGTTTCGGCTTGCAGTTCTGCCTCAGCCTGCCGCGTTGAGGCCTGGGTGAAACTTTCGCTGAGTTTGTCGCGCATTTCACGCATGGCGGCAAACAGGCCGCAGTTTTTACGGCTGCCGTGCAGGTTCATATCCACTTCAAGGTCGCCGTGGGCAATTTTGCGCGCCACTTCTGCAACATCGGCAGGTTCCGCTCCAAGCTGCGCCATGAATGACCGGATTGTAAAAAATGCCCCAAGTGAGCCAGTAATAATTGAAATTCCGGTCAGAACCCATTGCAGGATCAGGCTTGTGGCAAGCTCGTCCTTTAACGTGCTCAGGTTGTGGCTTGCCATGCCGGTCTGTTCTTCAATAAATGGTTCCAGAGCCGTTGTGAGGGCTTCTGTGGCATTGTCGAAATCTTCCATGAGTTCGTTGCCGGCCTCTATGCCCTGGTTGATGTAAGCATCGGCCATCTTGCGGCCCAGCGCGTACATGGCGTCAAATGACTTGACCAGTGCGGCAAGCCTTTCCTGTGATTTTTTGTTGTTCTCAAGAGCGAACTTGTTTTGGAATTTCTCTGCATGCTCATGAAAGGTATCTGCGGATTCCTGCGCCTCCTTGTACCCATCAGGGCTGTGCGTTGCGGAAACGTCAGACAGGAATTGCTGCACCTGCACGGTTTGCAGCTTCATATCCGCAGCCAGCATGGCCAGCGGCATGCTTTCATTGGCTGTTGTGTCGGCAAGGCGGTCGGCCTGGCTCAGGTTATGGCGCATAATCAAGGCGCTGAGCAGCATCAGAAAAAAAATGGAACCAAAGCCCAGCCAAAGCCGGGTTGCTACTTTTAACTGCATGGTGCGCCTCCCCAAAAGCATGAGGTTGAATGGCCCGCAGCAAGTGCGGACAAAACTATTACACAATTATAAACAAATGAAATTGGCATGTTAAAGGTGGTAATAATTCTCGCAGCTGCCATGAACCACGGAGTATGCGATGCCCTGCAAAGCGGCCTGGAATGCAGATGAGGGCATTCCAAGCATTTTGGTTATAAACAGCCTAATGCGCCTTGCGGACTGTGTCCATACACTGCGGCGTAAAAATATTACTTGTCGATTTCAGAAGCTGCGGGGTGCGCGTGCGCAAAAATTGCTGCACCAACGCAAAAAGGCCGCCCGGTGATGGACGGCCTTTCGCAAAGAAAGATTGCACTCAGGTGCTTCAGCCCTGATTTTTCATGTCGCGGATAAGCCCTTGCAGCACCTGCGCCTGCTGCGCAAGGCCATCAACGGCATGCGCGGCATTTTCCATTGTCTGAGCCGTTTCGGCAGAAATGGTTGCAACCTGCTCAACGGATTTGTTGATCTCCTCACTGGCGGCAGATTGTTGCTCGCTTGCAGTGGCAATGGCCTGAACCTGATCATTCACCAGATGAACAAGCTCAAGAATCTGCTTAAGCGAATCGCCGGAGCGAATGGAAAGTTTGGTCGCCTCTTCAATGGCGCTGGCGCTCTGTTCCACATTCACAATATTTTTTCGTGTCCCGGCCTGAATATCGCCAATGGCCCGACCCACCTCCTGAGTGGCAGACATGGTTTTTTCCGCCAGTTTGCGCACCTCATCAGCAACAACGGCAAAGCCGCGCCCGGCATCGCCCGCCCGGGCAGCTTCTATGGCGGCGTTAAGCGCAAGCAGGTTGGTCTGGTCTGCAATGTCGGCAATAACACTCATAACTTGCCCGATGCTTTCGGCCTGTTTGCCCAGCACGTCCATATCCTGCCGGATGGCAAGGGATTGCGTGTGCACCGACTCAATGCCCTTGACCGCATCGTTGACAATCTGCGCGCCTTCCAGCGCCTGTTGCCGGGTCTGGTCTGCAATGCCGGCGGCCTGCTGCGCGTTTTGGGCAACTTCGCGCACGGTGGCATTCATTTGCTCCATGGCCGTGGCTGTTTCGCGCACGCGGCCTGACTGATCGTCAGCTCCGCTGCGGGATTGGTCTATCTTGACCGCAAGATCCTGCGAAGCGCTGGAGACAATTTCAACCACATGTTCCAGTTGGCTGGCTGCGTGGAGCATCCCTTCGCTTTTGGCGCTCTCTGCAAGAGATTGCGCTTTTTGTGCTTCCGCGAGGGCTTTTCTGGCTTCTTCGCGGTCATGCTCCGCTTCGGCCTGTGCGGTGGAAGAAGCCTTGCGGTAGTTTGCCAGATTGTCTGCCGTGCTGTTCAGCGCCAGAGCCAGAGTGCTCAGGCTGGCAAAACTTCCGGCAGCGAGGCGTTCATCTGACTGCTGGGCACCAAGGGTAGAGGCAAAAGACACACACTGGCGCATGGCGCGCAGATCCCTGTTGGTCAGGAAATATCCTGCACAATACACCAGGCAAATGGCAAAAATAAATTCAATCCACATCAGGATGCGCCGCGATGCGATGTCATCATTCATTTCGGCCATGGCTGTTTCAGCAAGGGCGGTAATATTTGCGTCAAATTTTCAAAATGTTCGCGAAATGCCACGGCATAGGGAGTGGCTTCCTTTTCATAGGTCTTGTAGGTGAGGTAGCGCTGGTCTGCGGGGATATCCTTTAAGGGAGCAACAAGGCTCTGCCCGTTGTTCATGAATGCAATGGCCGCCTCATGGGCTTTATCCGTCAAAGCTTTGGAGTCTGCGGGCAGCTTGAGGGAGGAGAGCGTGGCAAAGTGCTTTTTAACGGCGGCAATGGCTGTGTCTATTTGCTTGAGGTCTTTGTCAATATTGCTGCCAAGCATGATATTTCTGGTTAAACGGCTAAAATAATTTATATTTTTTGTTACTTCCAGGGCAATAATTCTGCCTGCGATGGCGGTATCGCGGGTGTGGGCGTATTTGATCTCAATATTGTTAATTGCCTGCAACGAAAAACAAAATAGCCCGGCCATGGCAATGGCCCCAACAGATATAGTGAGGATAAATTTTCCGCGTAACGTATGCAGTATCTGGCTGATCAAAACAGTTCCTCCGTTGGCAATAGTAATAACAAATATGGGCGATTTACAGCGCAATATTGCTAACAAGTCGCATCGGCAGAAACTGTTTTCTGTTTATCAAGCCGCGTCATGCGTTGGTATCAATAGTAGTGATGCTGCAAGTTTATTTACGGAATTTATGTTATAATGTTTATGTTTCATAAATATAAATATTTTTTTCACATGCTGGTGTTCGTGCGAAATAACAGATGCCTAAAAATATAACATTCGATAATATTTGCTTTATAAATAGTGTCATGATTAGTTGTAGTGATGTTGATGTTGTTTTTTGGACAGGGCTGTGTGCTATTATTACAATTGAGCTATCGAATTTGTGAACTGATTACTGCTGTACTGGTAGTGTATATATGTCTTGATGCGCTAAAAATTGCTCATAAAATTGGGGTTCATATTTTTATAGTGTTTTGAGGAGCAGATGCCGCTCAATAATCTTTTTGAACTCACTATTTTTTTGAAATGTATGATCCGGCATAAACATGAAAAAATTTTATCGATAAGTGAAGACCCTTGGGACGGTCTCAAGTAATTGCCATGTATCATGTTTCAAGACATTTTTTATAGTTCTTTTTCAGCATAAATATAATGAGTTATCACACTGTTTGTATCCTGAAAAATTATCTCCATTTCCTTGTTATTGATCGTATGCACAGGATATATGGTTTGTTACCAATATTTTGACAGGAAACAAAAAAGTACTGGAACAGATATTGCTAATGATTTCAGGCAGGCAAAAAAGTAAAATCTGGAAGTAAATGAGATGGTCATGAACAGACATAGGCTTATGAGCATTTTTCGATTTGATACGATCAGGGGGCGTATTCGCGCCTATACTATTGCCATTGTCTGTATTCCAATTACCATTGCGGCGCTTTTTTTTATTTTCTTTCAGCAAGAACGACTTATTGAAAATGAAAAAAAACAGCTTGCTGAAATTTTAGGTCAAAATAAAAATACAATTAAAGCCTATGTAGATGTGTGCTTTCAGGATGTTTTATTTTTGACAAAGGTTATTAAAGCACACAGATCAGATATGGAGAGTGCTGCAAAAGAATTTAGCGATTACGATGAAAGTCACACAGGCATTTCAGCAGCTGTATTTGTCAATGCACAGGGCATTTCTGAAATTGATTCTATGGGCAAACCTGGTTTGTACGGCGGTGACAGGTATTATTTTAAACAGGCAATGATGGGCCAGAGTGCGATTACTACAGGAATAAAAGGGCGGGTTTCCGGCAAGCCCGTGTGCATGTTTTCAATGCCAGTGACTAATCCGGCTGGGGAATTTGACGGAGTCGTATTTTTGTCCATTCTCGTGGGCGAGCTGGACGCATGGCTGCACGGATCTTTTGTGCCGGACAAGCAGGGGCTGATACTGTGCGATGCGCAAGGAAACATACTTGCACCCCACAGGGCAGTTGCAAGCAATGCAGATGATGCTGCAAAGCAAATTCCCTTGCAGCTTATGCAGCTTGGCGAAACTGGTCAGATATTCGTGAACGATCAGGGCGTGCGCATGCTCGGCGCTTCAGTTGCTGTTGGGCATGGTGGTTGGCGGCTGGTGTACTTTCGGTCAATAGACGAGATTCTGGCAGGATACCGCTGGCTTACTATTTTTGTCGGCCTTGGATCGCTCTGCGCAATATTGTTTATGATGCCGCTGATGCTGCGCTTTTGCCGCAGTATTGAAGCTCCGCTTGAGGAGCTTACGGCCTATGCGCTCGAGCTGCGTAAAAACAATTACGAGGCAACAGGGCAATTGTGTGACCAGAAAAATATGCCCAGCGAACTCAGAATTCTGTTTGATGCGTTTACCGTAATGAGCTTCAGGGTCGCCAGGCAGATCAAAAAGGCCGAGGCCGTAAGCCTGAAAGACGCGCTCACAGGCCTGCATAACCGTCGTTTTTTGCAGGTTATGGGTACGGAATTTCTTAAAAAAACGCATTCGTCAGGCCAGCAGTGCGCTTGTCTGATGCTTGATATCGACCACTTTAAAAGTATCAACGACACCTTTGGGCACAATGTCGGCGATATGGTTTTGCAGCACACCGCGCGGATAATCAATGTCAGCGTACGCAGTGCAGACCTCCTTGTGCGCTATGGAGGCGAGGAGTTTGTGGTTCTTGTTGCCTGTACGGATGCCCGGCAAGGTGAAGAGCTTGCCCACCGCATACGGCATGCAGTTGCAGCACACCCCTTGCTGCATGACGGCAACGAGCTTTCGGTAACAATAAGCATTGGGGTGGCTGTATGCGCAGATATGGCGGACATGGTGGAATCGCCCGAATCCGCAGAGGCGGCGCTGGGAGTCATGCTGATCCGCGCAGATAAAGCCCTGTATGCCGCCAAGGAAGCTGGGCGTGATGCCGTGGTGGTTGCAGCCTGAGGCGGCGAGCGCATCAGGCCATGTTACACATAAATCAGAAACAGCCCGCAAAAGCGGTTATCCGTTAGCCTTGAGCGATAGATGGTGGCAGGGAGCCTTTGTGCAGAATTGTGCGCAAGGCCTGCTACCTTTCTTTTCTTTGTGCCGTACGCGCCAGATGGCTGGCAATTTTTGCCGCTGATTTTCTGAATAAGTTTGTTGAGGGCTTCAACATGGCATGCAAGCCTTCCCAATGCCATTACAGGCCGTTCCACTCAGCCTGCGCTGTTTCATTGGTACACCAGGCATTATTCCGTTCCTTCCATATGAACCGTAAACTCTAGTGCAGAAATTCCACCATCATCGTCATAGTCACCAATGTATTCTCTGTCAGGCACATCTGGTGGAACATCACGGCCAAAAGAGCTGTCCCCCTCTGGCATCACCCCTATCTTTGACAATATGGATTGCTTTTCGGCTTTGCCAGACACAAAAAAGGTATTGCTGCCAGCACTGCGTGCTCTGGAAGCATCCCGTGATGCTCTACTCATAAATTTAGAGTAATGCAGACCAATACAGCTTGTTAGGTCCTTAATGACCATATTCCAACCAGTTTCAGCATGGTGCACTTCCGTGCTGTACGGTTTACCAGAGTTTCCAAGAATGAAATCAAGCAACTCGCGGGCAAAACAGTAATAATGTGAAAGCTGAGGTGCAGATGGATGTGCTGTCAAAATTGGCTGAAGACAACTGCAAATTATTGCCGGTTCACAGCCATAATAGTTACAGCAAATGCGGTAATTTTCTGCGTCTTCATTGCCGATCAGTAAATATTTTGTTGCGTTGTATAAATCCGGCCCCCGCAAGTGCCGTAGTTGTCCGTTCAAGTGCCTGGATGAGCGTACGTATTCAAAAATGGGCCAATTCGCATAAAGATGGTGCTGATTTATGTTGTCTGGAAGTGCCGGAATGCCGTCAATCTTCTTGGCTTGTAAAAGGATTGCACGGCGATCACATAGCTGCCCATTACGATATGCTGTTCGCAATAGTAAAAGATCGCCTAGTTCAACATAGTTTTGAGTTTTATCCGGGAAATGATCGATCTTAACAAATGGATGCGCGTGTATAAATACGCCACCAGTTTTGATAAAATTGCCATGGGAAAGAAGTGTGCTGTTCAGATAGTGTGGAAGATGCCAAACCATGTTTGCCACCAGTTGTGGTTCATGAAGATTAGTATTGTTGAATATTTCATGTAATGCAGAAGTTATACTTTTTAATAGTTTTTCTTGATCTTCTGTATTCATAATGTAAACCATCCTTTTACGGTAATAATATGGAAAAATTAGTAATTTTAATATTATTATAGCTTCATTATATTGCGTATCCCATGCAAAAATATCTTCAATATATTCTTTCAACGCCACCGCATTATTCATTTCTGTAGCTTTGGCGGCGTAGAGCAGTATCACTGTCGGATTCTGGCGAAGGATGGTTTGCAGTAGCGCAACAGCAGGCCGGGACGGCTTTACTAAAATTGCGCAGCGTGAGGGACAATGCAAGTCAAAATAGCCGAGTGACTTACCCGGCAGATTTCTTCGCCCGCAATCAGATGGATGGAAAGAGGTTTAAGCACGGCGGCCCCCATTGGGAGATATGGTAGGGAGATTATCGCGTGCGCAGCGGATTTGCGCCGTGTAGCGCCCGCTTAAAGGAAAAATCCTGTAATGATTATATAAGTTGACAGGCCCGGCGGTTCCGCGTAGATACACCTTTCACGTCGGGATGTAGCGCAGCCTGGGAGCGCACTTGAATGGGGTTCAAGGGGTCGAAGGTTCAAATCCTTTCATCCCGACCAGAGATTTAAAGGGAATTCATGGAAACATGGATTCCCTTTTCTCGTTTCTAACGGCTGTTTTTCCGCTTTCTATCGACAAAAAACCAGATTCCCCTGCCTGTAAGTTTAAAAAATCTGTCTTTGTTACCTCACCACGCATAATTTGTGCCAAAAACAGTTGTCTGACTGTTGTCGTCAAGAAAAAAAAGGAATATGCAGAAAACAAACCTGTTTTTTTTGGCAAAACCAAGGAGGGTCATCATGTTTAAGCGTCTCATGCTTGCATTGGTTCTGTCCCTGGCACTCGCGGCTCCTGCGGCTGCGGAAAACACCGGCGTTTATGGCGGTTTGAAATTTATTGATTCCATTCAAAGCACTGGCCCGTTCTCTTTGAGCGGGGATGTGAAGGGGCTTGGCGTAGGTCAGTATTCGCAAAACACCGTTGGGGGCGGCATTTTTGTGGGGTATGACTTTTACCCGCAGTTTCAGGTGCCCATGCGCACAGAACTGGAATATGCCATACGAAGCAATATGACCAAAACCTGGGATCAGCAGATTAATGGCAGCACGGCATCGTTTAAGGGCGAGTGGGGCGTGCAAACGCTGTTTGCCAACGCATATTGGGACTTCCACAACTCCACGGCCTTTACTCCTTACCTCGGCGGTGGCCTTGGCATGGGATTCATCAAGACCAAGTACACTGCTGACGTTGACGGTGATGGGGATTCCGGCAGCCTGACGCAGTATGATACCGTTTTTGCATGGAATCTCGGCGCGGGCTGTTCCTATGCCTTTACGGAAAACATCTCGGCAGATCTGGCCTACCGCTTTGTGGGGCTGGGCTATACCGACATCAGCAAGCGCGTTGACGACAACAAGGTTTCCATCGGCAATACTCCGTATGCCAATGAATTCAGCCTTGGCCTGCGCTTTACGTTCTAGGCATAGGAAACGAAAAACTGTCAGCTTGATCAGTGGGCCGGGGATTTCTCCGGCCCTTTTGGGTGGGGGAGGGGGGAGTAGAATACGCCTTTAGGCAGAGCCTCTAACACCTGAATGTGATGGATTCTTTGCTTTGTCAGGCAAGAGCTGTTGCGCAAAGGCGTTGCTCTTGCAATAGATGGGGTGCAGGAGGCGCACTTGAATGGAGGTCAAGGGGGCGAAGGTTCAAATCCTTTCATCCCGGCGAGAGAGCTAAAGGTAATTTATGGAAACATGAGTTCCATTTCTTCATCGGAAAATTTTCTTTATAAAATGCGAAATTTGCAGATTGGGCACACGTAGGTGGAAGGGGTAAAGCTAATGTCTTCAAGCAACTAACTATAAAAAAATATTATTTATAAATTCTTTTTATGCTAAAATTAATATTTTACTTTTGTAGTTGGAGGTCATTACTTCTGCCGAATGTCGTGAATTACAATTTCTTCCGAAAACTCTTCTGAAAAAATATCTTTATATGTTTCCAAAAAAGCTTTTGTCTTTCTAAATTCTTTGTAAAGTGGCCAATTGCCATAACCAAATTTAGTCTGGTCAGATCCAGCCCCAATTAACAGCATTATTTTCGTTGCATTTTCCCAGTCTTCTAGAAGTACAAAATTAGCAAGTTTAAAATCATTTGATTTTGCTGACCAGTCGACTTCGCCTAGTATCCGTTGTGCCTCCTCCTTATTGTTGCCCCACTTGTATGCTTGTGCCCGATTAACAATTAACATTAATTTATTCAATTCTGAAGAATACTTGGGCAAATTACATGCAAAGTCAAGTATCCTTGCAGCAAGACGGTTACGCCCTTCATCAATTAATGAATAGCTAATATCAATTAAACTTGCATCAGCGTTATCCCTATCTTCAGGCATAAATTTTCTCCATAATACGTGCGTCAACTTTACAGCTAACTCATATATGCAAGAAAATGATTCAAAAAAGTATGCTGGAGAGATATCTAATCTTGACTTTTTCTGAACTCCAGAAATATCACATTTGTGTCTATTGCATACGTCAAAATATTGATCAGAAGGAATTCCATTGCAATGCGCATATAGGTTGCGTCGTTCTGTAATTTCAATAAAACGCTTCAAGCATTCATCGTTTTCAGTAAGTTTGATAGAAAATTTTGTTTCCATTTCTTTTAGTTGGTCATAATGGCTTTGCCGTAGCAAAGATTCTACCTCTTTTTCTATGATGTAGTCTCGTGCTTCAGAAATGCTAGAAAATTTAACAAGGTCTTTAAATTCAATATTCCTTTTATTTGCATTTACTATTTCAGGTTTTATATTTAAAATTATTCTATAAATAGATCCAATAAAAGAATCATAGCTAGATATTAAAGCCATAAATAAACTTTGAGGAACTATTTCATTTGAAATTCCATACGATGTAAAACGTTTCCAAAGCATATTCCATGTTTTATTGTACGCTATAGGAACTTTTATCTCAGTGCCTTCTATTGGTGAATCAATTTCACAGTGTTTTTTTTCAAATTCTTCAAGCTTCTTCTGATATTTTTTTGCAGACTTGCATAATATAGGCATTATAAGTGTTGTTGTAACACATATTGAATCAATGCTTTCGAGAAATACCGTAAGCACTTCATCAAAATTTAATACATCACTTTCATCAAGGAGAACAGGGGCTTTTTCACTGGTCATAACAGCTCCAGAAAATAAACCTAGTCAAATTTTGAAGTTGTGGCTGAGGCATTCCTACAATATGCAATTTTATAAAAGTTATACTTTGCACAAGTGCTAGTCAAGATGCTCATTTAGTAATTAACTTCAGCTAAAATGAGCAAAGTTATCATCCCCCACAAACGAGAAAAGGGAACTCATGTTTCCATGAATTCCCTTTAAATCTCTGGTCGGGATGAAAGGATTTGAACCTTCGACCCCTTGAACCCCATTCAAGTGCGCTCCCAGGCTGCGCTACATCCCGACGCGAAAAGAGTAACTACGCGGAACAGCCCGGTCTGTCAACATTTTTGCAACATTATTTTGCGTTTTTTAAGACTAATCCCACAAGCGGCGGAAGATACAGGGTGATATCCCCCTCATACCGACCCGGCAGGGGAGCAGTAAAATGCTCTGTTGGCGGGCTTTTTACTGCCAGATTACCATGCCCGGCAAAACGGATTTCGTCAGACGAAAGCAGCTCCGCATACTTGCCGGGGCTTACGGCAAAGCGCAGGCCCTTTTGCGCCTCAAGCTCATGAAAGTTGAAGGCAAAGAGCAGTTGCCCGCGTTCAAAGGCCAGCAGGCGTTTTTCTTCATGTATAAAGCGGAACATGGGCGGCTGTGCAAAGTCCTCAAGGTGGCTTTGCACAAGGGCGAGCATCTGCCTGTCCCATGTGGCCAGGGAGTGATATTTCAGCCCCGGGTCGTCCGCCAGTCGCCATTGACGGTGCGCTTTTTTTTCCGCATCCAGCCATTCGGGATGCCCGAATTCGCAACCCATAAAGTTCAGATAGCCCGCATCCGCCGTTGCCAGCGTTATAAGCCGCATGAGCCGATAAAAGGCCAGCCCGCGCGATATGTTCCAGCTCTCGGCCTTGTTGCCCATATGGCCGTACATGGCATCGCCCAGCAACCGCCAGATCATGGCATCGCTGCCGTTGATGTGCTGGTCGTGGCATTCCACATAGCTGATTGTGCGGTCGTAGGGCCGATGGTTGGTCATTTCATACCACAGGCTGCCCATGTCGCGCGGCTCTTCAATGCACTTGGCCCAGTAATCGGGAATACCCATTGCAAAGCGGTAATCAAAGCCAAGGCCGCCTTGCTCCGGCGGGCAGGTCAGCCCCGGCATGCCGGAAAATTCTTCGGCAATGGTCATGGCTGATGGGGCAAGCTCGTGCGTGAGGGCATTGGCAAGGTTGAGATACAGCTCCCCGTTCACATCGGCGCGGGGCAGGCCGTTTTTGCCGTAAAAGCAGCGCCCCACATGAGAAAAGTCGTCATCCTCGCCAAAATCCGCATAGAGCATGTTGCCCACGGCATCAAAGCGGAAGCCGTCCACGTGGAATTCTTCCAGCCAGTAGCGGCAGTTGGAGAGCAGAAAACGCCGCGTTGCCTCCTGACTGAAGTCAAAGGATGGCGTTCCCCACTGGTTTTGCTGCTCGGTAAAAAAGTACCTGCTGCCATCGTACTGCGCCAGCCCTTGCTCCGTGTTGGCGCTGGCGTGGCCGTGGGGCACATCAAGTATCACCGCCAGCCCCAGGCCGTGCGCGGTGTCCACAAGCTCCTTAAAGCCGTCCGGGGTGCCGTAGCGCGAGGACGGCGCAAAATAGCTGCCCACCTGATAGCCAAAGGATTTGTACAGCGGGTGCTCCAGTATGCCCATGAGCTGTACCGCCGTGTAGCCGCAAGCCTTGATGTGGGGCAGGATGTCGCGGCAAAAATCCGCATAGCTGCCCACGCTGTCGCCCTTGTGCGCCTGCGCTGATTGCGCCATGCCCACATGAGCCTCGTAAATACGTGGAAAGGCCTGCCGGGCAGGGCGGTGATGCCTGAAGCGGTAGGGTTCATCCGGCAGCCACAGGCGGGCGCACCATTGCTCCGGCACTGCTGCGTTCTGTTCCACCCAGTTGGCAAAGGCTGGCACGCGCTTGAGGGCCTTGCCGGGGTGCTGCGCGTCCTGCGCATGCGCGGGAACCAGCCGCAATTCCACGTAGGTGCCGTGTTGCAGGGCATCTTCGGGCAGTTCCAGTTCAAAAATGCCGTCTGCACAACGCTCAAAGCGGTATTTGGCGTGGCGCTGAAAGTTCAGTTTGTCGGTGGTGAGCCACAGGCTTTCGGCATTGGGCATGTATTCGCGCCAGCGCCAGATGTTGCCTGCGGGCGTTGTGAGGCGGTGAACGCCAAGGGTGAGGTGCTGACCAGCGTAGACGCTCAGCGAACCGTAGAGGGTGCGTATGCGCTCAATTTCTGCCATACAGGCTTGGGTGCGGCGTTGAATGAAGGGGCGGTACTGCTCCAGGGCAGGGTCATCCAACGGACTGCCGGGAGAAGCGGAAGGCATGGCGGATCTCCTGTTTATGGTTGCCCGAAAGCGGCGGGCGCAGGCTCGTCATGCATTGCCCGTCCGACCCGGAAGCCGGACGGGCACAAGGGCCATTGCTGGCCCGGAAGCGTCAGTTATTTGCAGCAGGCGCGCCAATCCTTGGCCGAAAGTTCGGCAAGGCATTCCACCAGAGCCTGAGTGCCCTTGCTGCCCTGGCCCTTGGCCTGCAGGATGCGGTAAAGCTGGTCAGCCAGGGTGATGCCGGGCAGCACAAGCTTCATGCGGCGGCATTCGTCAAGGCAGAGGCCCAGATCCTTGATGAAGTGGTCGATGAAGAAGCCGGGGGCAAAGTCGCCCTTGAGCATACGGCGGCCAAGGGTGTTCATGGCAAAGCTGCCGCCGGAACCGGCAACCACAAGCTCCATCCACTTGGCAACGTCAAGGCCTGCTTCCTGCGCAAAGAGGAAGGATTCGCAGGTGCTGATCATCACGCCAGCGATGGCGGCCTGATTGGCAAGCTTGCCCTTCTGGCCAAAGCCAGCGCCGCCGCAGTGCAGAATGTTGGTGCCCATCTTGTTGAAGCAGGGCAGTACGCGCTCGTAAGCCGCGTTGTCGCCGCCCACAAAGATGGAGAGCTTGGCATCGCGCGCGCCCACATCGCCGCCGGTAACAGGGGCGTCCAGCGATTCGCAGCCCTGCTTTTTGGCGGCAGCAGCAATGCGCTCGGCCAGCACGGGGCTGGAGGTGCTCATGTCGCACACAATGCCGCCAGCGGCCAGGCCGCGCAGCACGCCGTTTTCGCCCAGCGTCACTTCTTCCACATCATGGGGATAGCCCACAATGGTAAAGACCACGTCAGAGGCTTCGGCCACGGCGCGGGGGGTGTCGGCCCACTTGGCGCCCTTGGCGAGCAGGGGTTCGGCTTTGGCCTTGGTGCGGTTATATACGGTCAGCGGCCAGCCGGCTGCCTGAAGGTGTCCAGCCATCGAAAGGCCCATAACACCCGTGCCAATCCAGCCAATACGCATTTTGTCAGCCATTGATTCTCTCCTTTTGTCTACTGAAAACGGCGTTCAAGAATTGCTTTCTGCATGGCCTCGCGCGAAACTGTTTTGTTTTTGCGCACCGCGTCCACGTGGAGCCGATACAGTTCAAGGTTTCGATGCATGTTCTCGTTGAAAGGATCATTGCCGCTGAAATCTTTTGCAAGGGATGCATCTGCGGCGGCAAGAACTTCGGGAGCAAGCAACGCGCTTTCTTCTACCTTGCTGCGGTAGAAGGTGAGGGACTTTTCAATGCTCGTATCAAGCATCACAAGACCCCGGTTGGCAGTATCCAATATCTGCTTGAGCTTTTCAAGGGCCGCACCCTTGGCGGAAGCCTTTTCACGCTCCATACTTTCGATTTGCGTTTTCAAACTGTTACGTCTGCTGGAGTAATTTCTTATGGTTTCGATCATATATACGCCGGTACGCAGCAGCGATTGCGCTTCAAGCTGCTTCTGGCGTTCCAGCATGATATTGTTTTCCTTGATGGTATTGCGCAGATCCTGAAGATTCTTGCGGGATGCCTCATCCGGCGCGGCAGCCAGCAGACGGTCGAGTTCATCAAGAGGATTACGTGCTGTCTGACCGTCCTGCGCCAGCGGGGCCAGCTTTTCGCCAGCCTTGTTCCATTCGGCGGTCAGTTCCTGCGGACGCCCGCCGCCGGGGGTGTTGATACCCGATATTACCGGCCGAAAGCCCAGATCGCGGGCGTGTGCGGGGCCGTCTGTGAGAAAGAAGGGCATTTCTTCCCTGCGGCCCGGCAGAATCTCCGCATCGCCAGAGAGGAAGGAACCGCCCTTGCGCACAAAACCGCCAGCAGAGCCGTGCAAACGTCCAGCCATTGAAAAGCGAAAGGCATCCAGCACCATTTCCGCCGCATTGCCAGCGGTGTCGTAAATGCCAAGCGGATTGGGCTTGCGCGAACCTATGTTTGCCATGCCCTCGGCCCGTGCGCCCTGTTCCGGCCTGTAAACGGCGTAGTCGGCCTTGCTCTCCCCGGTGGGCAGGGCAAAAAAATCCTCCTGCAACAGCAGCTGGCTGCCAGCAGTCTGCCCGCCGCGCGCGGCGTATTCCCATTCCGTTTCAGTGGGCAGGCGCACAAAGCCCACGTTGCGCTGGTCGCCAGCAAAACGCGGCAGCGAATCGGGCGCGTTCTGCAAAAGCCATGTGGTGTAACGGCGGGTAAAGTCCACTGCATCGTACCAGCTCATATCTGTAGCGGGGCGGGCCGCTTCCGCGCCAGGGTTTGCTGTATCCGGGCAGGCATTGTCCATCACGGCATGCCATTGCAGGTTGCTGACTTCGTACTTTGCCACAAGGTAAAAGTAGTTCTGCCCCTGCGGAGCCTGTTTGCGCCAGGCGGCGGGCAGGTCTTCAAGCGTAAAAGCCCCGGAAAGCGCGGTATTGTAGCGCCGATCGTAGAAGGCTCGATCCTGATGGGCGCTGTCATCCACACCGGGGCGCATGGGCATATCCCACAGCAAGCCCTTGGCGGGCACTGCCACCAGCTTGAAAACCATGCTCAGGCCGCAGGGCATGGGCAGGATGATGTCGTTATCCGCCGGTTTGGGATTATAGGCGTCAGCCGTACTCACATCGGCCTTGCGGGCCAGGGCCGCAAGCACGGATTGCGAGGCGCAGGGGGCAAGGAGCAGGGCGCAGCACACAGCGGCGGCAAAACCCCACTGCAAGGGCGCGAGATTGCGGATGCGCAGATCAGATTTCACGGATAACCTCCGAGGGTTCAACGCGGGCAGCCCGCAAAGCAGGGGCAAGGGCGGCCAGCAGGGCAAGCCCCGAAACTGCGGCAAAGGCCAGCGCAAAATGCTCTGGCAGCAGGAGGCATACCTGCTCCATGCCGGTAACGCTGGCGCTGAAAAGTCTGTTGATGGCAAAGGCCGCCACCCCGTACACGCCGGAGGCCAGCGCCGTGCCCGCAAGGGCTGTGAGCAACGATTGCGCCAGCGGGAACAGCATCAGCTTGCCAGTGGTGAAGCCGTGGAGCCGCAGCAGGCCCAGGATGCGCTCCTTGCGTTTGATGCCAGCCAGTACGTTGCTGGCGGTGGACGCCAGGAAACCAATGCCTGTTGCTGCGCAGATGAGGGCAAATATCAGGTTGAGAGCCCGCGCCAGCGCCGTAACCTGCTCGATTTCTTCCGCATGGGTGTATACATCAAGTTTTTGGGCCGCAAAGGCCTCCCGCAGTGGCATCACATGGTCAAGGCCTCGGGCGTACAGGCGGAATCCGGGGTAGACGCGCTCGCCCTGCGGGCGGGGTTCGCCTGTCCAGCCGTTCTGCGCGCCCAGTTCGGGCACGGCGCGGCCATCACGGTAGTCTTCCGTAGCTTCCATGAGAGGCAGGGGCACGTAGGCCACATCCTTTTGCTGGGCGGCAAGGGGCAGCACTGCCGCCACGCGCAGGGCCACGCGGGCAGTCTGCACCTTGCCCTGAAAGCGCCGTTCAACCTTTCCATTAAGGGTGTCGCCCTGTTTAAGATGCAGCTTTTCCGCCGCAGATGCCGACAGGGTTACGCCAATGGCTTCAGTGTCGGGCGATTGCGGCATGGTCGGCACCGCAGCGCCAAAGCGCAGCAACAGGGGATCGCCCTCGGCTGTTGGCTCCAGCGAGGCCACAAGCACAGAACGCGCATCGCCATTGCCCGCGCTCAGGTCCATGGTGGCGGCAATGGAACGCGTGCGCGGCAGCACAAAGGCCACATCCGGGTGGGCTGCCAGTTTGGCAAGATATTCTGGCGTGTATCTGCCGCTTATGACGGGCGAAATTTCAAGATTGCGAGGGTCGTTGCGCAGCCGCTCGGTGAGGGTTTGCACCACGCCGAATTTTACGCCGTAGAGCACCAGCAGGGGAGTGAGCACTGCTGCCAGCCCAAGCACGGCGCAGGCCGAGAGCAGAAATTCGTGCCAGTAGTCCTTGCAGGCCAGCCGCAGCATGGTTGTCCAGGTATTCGCCGCCATGATCAGGCCGCCCTCCCTGTCCAGTGGAGGATGGACGCGCTGCCGCCCTTGTCCTGCTCCACACGTACCGGCGCGAGCACAAATCCGGCCTGACGCGCCTGCTCAAGGTTGTGCGTGACCATGACCACTGTGATGCTTAACTGACGCGCCAGCTCCGCGAAAAGCCGCAGCACGTTGGCCGCATGGCCGGGATCAAGCGCGGCTGTGGGTTCGTCCGCCAGCACGACCGATGGCCCGTGTGCCAGCGCCGAAGCTATGGAGACCCGCTGGCGTTCGCCTACGGAAAGCGTTGCCGGGTAATGCCCCATCAAGTGCCCGATGCCAAGCCTGTCAACCACGGTTGTGATGGCCTCCTGCCGCGTGGCAAGGGTGCCAAGGCTCTTGCAGCGAAGCACTATATTTTCGCGCGCGCTCAAAAAAGGCAGCAGGCCGCCTGTTTGCAGCACATAGCCAAGATAGTGCAGACGCAGCAGGGCCAGAGCATCGGTGCCGCCGCTGCGCCACGCGGCCAGAATATCCGTGGAGGCACCGGCCTGCGGGCTGAACATAAAACTGGCGGCGGCACTGGCGGGATGGGGCAGGTCGCCTTGCCGTGCCCCGGCGGGATTGTGCGGCAGGGTAAAGCCCTCGGGCGTCATATCCGGGCTGAGGGCGCAGGCCAGCATATCCAGTGCGGTGCTTTTGCCGCAACCGCTGGGGCCAACCAGAGCCAGCAGACTGCCACGCGGCACGTCAAGCTGCTCTATGCGCAGGCGAAAACCCTCGTCACCGGGCCGGGTTTTGCCAATATTGCGCAGGCTGAAAACCATGTCGGACATTAAATCTCCCAGCATTGCGGCGGGCCGCAGGCTTTTGCTGTTGCCCGTTTCCTGACCCGTTGCGTACCCGTTTGGCAAGACCATGAAAAATTCTGTTCCCTGCCAGGGAAGGGGCCTATTTATCAAGGACGTGTACGCTTCTTGCTACTCGACCTGAATAAAAAGGCCACCAGACGCGGGCAGGGGACAAAAAGCCCTAGGGCAGCATGCTCAGGGGCACACGATATACCCAGTCGCCGGGGTTGGGCTGACCGAAGCTTTCCCAGTTGGCGCGGTCGCGGTCATATTCCTCATACCGGGCAAGCCGGGATTTGAGGCGGTTGATAAAGGCCGTCTGTTCGCCCACGCTCATGCGGTACCAGTCTTCCTCGCGCAGCAGCATGACATCGCTCTTGTAGGGCAGGCCGTCCAGAAATTCGGAAAGCACGCCAAGCTCGGCCAGATTCTTGCCCTGTGTGGGCATGTTGGGGTCGCGGGCCATGCGGGTGGAAGCAGAAAGCACACCCTGGAAAAAGTCGCGCGCGTCAGTCTTTTTGGTGCGCTCGGCATTGTCGATAATGGCCTTGAGCTGGGCGCTCAGATCGTTGAGCTGGTTCTTGGTCAGCAGCACGGCCACGTCAACACTGGGAGTCTGCCTGCTTTTGGCAAGCTGGCTCAGATCCATGTCTGCAATCCAGGAGTTAACCACGGAAGGCGCGGCGTTTTCACGCGTCTTGCCAAGGTATTCAAGCTGCATGGCATAGCCGAGGGTCGCTGCCAGATTGGCGGCCTGATCCTCCGCCGAGGCAGTCTGGGGCTTTTCGTCCTTGGGCTTGGTCATGATCTTGCCTTCGGCGGTGTTCTTGACCATATCGAGCATGCCAGTTGCCAGAGTCTTGGTGATGGCGGCAAACTGCTCCGCACCCTTGGCAGGCGTGGGCGCAGACACCACCAGATAGTTGGAGCGGTTGCCCGAAAGCTTGCTCAGCGCGCGGTAGCTCTGCTCCGCATAGGCGTGGTTGGCGTTGCCGCCGGGGCTTTTGAGGTGCAGGGCGGTAATCCAGATGCCCTTTTGCCGGGCAAAATCGTTGACTTCGCTTGGGCCCATGGCAACAGAGGCGAACTTGTCGCCGCTTTTGAGCGGGCCAGCATCGGTGATCAGCAGGATAAGGCGCGAGGAATAGTCGCCCCAGTTCAGGCCTTCCACGGCCTTGTACACGCCAGCCAGCGAATCCTCGTTGAAATCGTGGCTGGAAACCTTGGCTTCCTGCACTTTTGAAAGCTTTTCTTCAAGGCTTTTGCGGTCTTTTGCCGTGGCAAAATCGCTCACAACCTCTGTGGTGTATTCCAGCCCGGGCGTAGCCTTGGTGCTGCTGCGAAAGGCCACAACGGCAAAGCCCACGTTGTCGGTCATGTGGTCTTTTTCAATCTTGTCGTATATCTGCCGAACCACATTCAGGCTCTGGTCGATATAGGGCTTCATGGAAATGGTGGTGTCGATGACAAGGGCAATGCCGGTCTTGGGCGGGCCGTTCTTGCCGTCCTTGTTTTTGCCGTTGCCGGGGTCAATGGAAGCTACCCGCAGAAACTTGACGCCGTCAAAGGGGTCTTTCATGTCCAGTATGGGCATGAGATAAAAGCGCTTTTCAGACACTGCACCCTGCGCGTCCGTCGGTTCGCTGGCAAGGATGGGCATGGTTTCCGGCGCGGGCTGGTTGCTCTGACGCAGGCTTGCGGCCTGTGCTTCAAGGGCATCGAGCCTTTTTTCCATGTCTGGAGCGGCGCAAAGTTCGTTCAGGCCAGTTTCCGTCTTGAAAAACAGCACAGGATCGCGCCCGGTGCGGGGCGTGAACAGCAGGGTAAGCGACTGGTTCCAGTCCGTAGCCTTGGCGGCTTCCATCCAGCCCTCGGGCTGCGCGGTGGAAGCGCCAACCTGAAGGTACGCGTCCTTGCGGTCATAGACGTACATAACCGTAAAGGGCACCACGCTTTTGCGCACCACGGCGCCATCGGCCTTTGGCTCGGCCAGCAGAGCCGCGCCGGGATGGCTGACCACCCGCTGGAACAGCGTTTTTTTACCCTGCTGCAACAGGGGCGCGGCAGAAGAGGTGGAAACAGTGCCAGCAAGGCAGACGCCAAGGCCCAGCACCAGCAGGGCTACAAGGCAGCAACGGCGAAACATGGGCATGCAATGCATAGTGAACTCCTCGCGGAATACAGCAATTCCAGGTCAAACTGCTCGGGTGCCGCGTTTATTGCCAGTTTTGCAGCAGGGAGCGCGCCTCGGCATCGCCCTTGGCCTCAAGGGCTCGGGCGTGTTCTTTCAGCGTGTCCAGTGCCGCCTTGGCCTGAGGCTGGCCCTTTTGCAGGGCCTGATCATACCAGCGCTTGGCCTGCGTGAGGTCGGCGGGAATGCTGCCGCGCGGCAGGGTGCTGGCCGGGTCGTAAAACTGACCCACAAGAAACATGGCTTCGGCATCGCCTTTCTGCGCTGCATCTTCCAGCAGCAAAAATGCGGCATCGCTTTCTTCCGGCTTGGCATCGGTCTTGCGCAATGGCTTTGCCATGGCAAGACTCACGTCAGGCAATGCCTGCCCGCGCAACTGCTCCCGCGCCGAAGCAAGCGGAGAAAACGGCTGCTTGGCGGCATCCGCACCTTGTTGACCGGCATCTGCGGGCTTGGGCTGCGCCTGATCCGGGCTTTGGGGCTTGTCCGCATTCTGTGTCTGCGCCGGGGGCGTGGGCAGGGGGGGCTTTTCCGGCTCGCGCAGCAAGAACCACCACGCGGCTACGCCTGCGGCAATGGCTGCAAGCACCAGCAGGATCACAAGCCCGGCCTTGCCGCCGGATTTGCCTTCTTCCTTGCTTGCCATTTCAAGCGGAGCTTCCTGCTGCTGGGGCGCTTGCGGCTCCTCAAAAGCAAGTGGCGGCTCCGGCGATTCCAGCACTGGTTCCGGCTCTGGAGCCGAGACTGGCGGTGCAACAGGCGGGGGAGTTTGCGGAGCGCCAGCGCCCATGCCATACCCGCCCGCAATGTTGGAATATATGAGCGTTTTTACGGCAAGGGCGCAGCTGCCCACGCCGCGCAGGCTGATGCGGTAGGCATCGAGGTTGTCCACTTCGTCCACCACCGCAGGGCCGACCGCCAGCCGCAGGCTGCCGCCGTCATTGTCCCAGGCCTCGGGGGTGAGCAGGGTTTCGCTCTCCTGCCAGCCACGGGGGCCAAGGCATTTGCCGTCAGACGCCCGCAGCAAAGTAAAGCCGGGTTCGCTCACATCGCCTGCGTCAAAAATCTCGATGATTCCGTTGCCGGGGCCGCGCCCGGTATCGGCTGAAATGCTGGCGCGCATGGGTTATCCTTTGAACGCCTGCAAAAGTTCGCGCAGGCGGTTGTTCTGTTCGGGGTTGACGCTCTGCTGGCCGTCAAAATCCACATTGGCCATAACGCTGTAGGCCATGGCGCGCAGCCAGTCGGTATACCACAGGCGGTCATAGGGCGATTCTTCCTCGCCGATGCGGGGTTCGCCCTTGATTTCCTGCGGTGGGTTAAACAGGGGCACGCTTTTGCCGCCAACAACAACGGTGCGCCGCGTCTGATCCTTGAAGCGTGGGTCAAAGCCCCACCAGTCCACAAAGGCGTTGATGGCGTCCGCAGCAAGGCTCACCTGCTTCCACATGAGGCGCTCGCGGGCCATGTTGCTGAATGCCGATGAGCGGCGCAGCTCAGCCTCCAGATTTTCGCGCAGCTTGCAGCGCGCTGCGGCCTGCACAAGCTCGTGGCAGAACTGGTCAAGTTCCTTGGCTGGCAGGCCAAGCTGGCCCCTGACTTCCACATCGTTGCAGAGGTCGTGCAGCCGCCCTGTCCAGTGATCCATGACCATTCCGGCAAAGACCTGGGCGCTGTCCTTTACTTCTGCATCAACGGCGTCTGCCGCTGGCGCGGCCACGGGAGCGTCGTCGCCAAAGATATCGCCCAGAATGTCGGTGGCGGAAACGCGCGCGCCCACAACCTGCGCAGGCGCTGCGGTCTGGCCTTCATCCGGGCTTTGGCGGGCGTTAAGGCAGATTTCGTACAGGTCAAAATCGCGCACCTGAAGGCGGCGCAAAAATTCGCCGAACAGCTGCTTTTCCGCAACCCTGGCCATCTGCGAAACCAGCAGGCGCGTGAGTTGCTCCTTTTGCCTGCGCAGTTCTTCCCTGTCGTCCGTGCGGTAGAAGGGCGCAAGCCCGGTGCGCAGGCGCTCGCATTTTTCAACAAGGCTGCCGCTGATCTGCTGCCGCTTGAGTTCGGGGTTGCACAGGGGCCGCAGGCTCTGACGGAGCAGGCCAACGCCGCCGTCGTTGAGCGTCATGGCCGCCTGCCAGGCCCGTTCCGGATCAGCCACATGTTTCTGCACCAGTGGCGATTGCATGAAGGACTGACGCACTTCTTCCACAAAGGCCTGCTGTTCCTGCCGGATGCCGGTTTCGCGCCTGTCGGCGTAATCAAAAATGGCCTCGCACAAAAAGTTGGGATTGCGCAGCAAAAAGACATTGTTGAAGGGGTGCGTGCCGTCCCAGTTTTGCGGCCAGTCGTGCACCTGACCGAAAAAGTTCACCAGCGAGGATTCCAGCCGGGTTGTCCAGCGGGTTTCCACAGAGGGCGATCCGGCCTTTTTTTCAAACTCCATGTCCATCTTGGTGAGCACAAAAAAGAGCGCTGGCGCTTTGCTGGCGCGCATTTCCGGCGTTTCGCCGTGTGTGGAGCATATCCATTCATACACGGCCTGCGGCAGATCCTGCACCTCCTGGGTGCTGGGTCCGATGCAGAGTAGCATGCTGGTGAGTTCTTTTTCTTCGCGATAGCGCTCAAAGAGGTAAGCCACCTTGCCGCGCAAAAAGAGTTCCTTGAGCATGTCCTTGCGGCTGTCCAGCGCGGCGCGCAGATCGCTGAACTTGTAGCGCGCGCGGTAGCCGGGAAAGTCCAGCAGGTCGGTGTGGTCAAAGAAATCATCCGGCTTTTCACGCATGTAGATGGTGATTTCGGCCGTGAGGGCCGTCACCAGCGCGCGCGGCAGGTCAGCCTTGCGGCCCTCCGCGCCCACAAGGGTCAGCATGTCTGTGGGCGGCTCGTTGAGGCCCTGCAACCGCGCCACGTCAATAATACTGTTGCTGCGGGGTATGAGCGCGTCAATGGCGCAACATGCCTCGGCAGCGTTGCCAAGCTGGCGCAGAGCCGCGCCAAGCTGTATATACACTGCCTGAAATTCCGGCACGCTGTCCCAGATCAGGCCCACAAGGCGGGCACGGTCTTCCAGTTCCAGACGGGGGGCCAGTTCCATGGCCCGCACCCAGTAGCCGTTCTGGAGCATCTGCACTCTGGGACGTGAAATGAAGTTTTTATTCACATAATCGCGCAGCTCTTCCACATCGTCCAAACTCATGCCGCCGGGCACGGGCGCAGACTGGGCGCGGCCCTGAAGGCTCTCCAGCTCCTTGGCGAGGGCCTCGGCATTGGGTGCGTCCTTGTGGTCGCAGTCCGCATAGTATGTATTGGCGAGCACCCGGGCCACGTCAGTTTCCGAAAGCAGACGCAGGCGGATGGGGTAGGCCTCGGTAACGCCATTGGGCGGCGTGGTGGTAAAGCGCGTGACCAGCCCCGTGGATTCCTTGCCGCCCTCTGGGTTGATATCCTTGATAAAATTGAAGGTCTGACCGCAAAAATCAGCCAGAAGCACCTTGTCCGCATCACTGGCAAGGGCCGAGATAAGGTAGGACTTGCCCGACTGGCTGGGGCCAAACACGCCCACGCACATCTTGCGGCGGGCCGCCTGCTCGCACTTGCCGAAAAAGCGGGCCGCATGGCGCAGATCCTTTTGCAGGGCAGCGCGTTCGTTGCCCACAAGCTCGGCATTGTCCTGAAGCCATGCCCCTGCGGAACGCGAAGTATCCGCCAGTTCGCGGCAGTGCCGCGCTAAATCCATATCCTGCTGCATAACCATCCTCAATTATCCGGCGTCGGTGACAATGCCCGTATCCAGCCAGTAGCCTTCGTCCAGTTTCAGGGTTTGCAGGCGGATTTCAAGATCGCGGCGGTCAACGCTGCGCTCCTGGCAATCCACGATGGAATCAATGCGGAACTCGCCCTCGCTGCGGCGATCCTTGTCCGTCTCGCTGCGGATATCTTCTTCATCCAGAGCATCGGCAACGCTCAGGCTAACCTCAACCCGGTAGGGCAGACGGCCCGAAGCGCGGGAGCGGGCTTCCTCTGTGGCAAAGGTCAGCAGATGGTAGCGGGTAGTGGGCCAGCGCTCGGCATCCAGCTGCCTGTAGCCGATGGAAAGCGGCCCGCTGAAGGCCACGGCGCGGGTTTTGTCCGTGCCGTCCTTGCTGTCCACATCCACGGTAAACCATACCTTGGGCCGCTTGAGCTGGCTGTTGATGTCCATCTCGCCGATATAACGCGCAGTGGACGTAAGTTTGAGCGCGCCGGAATCAAAGGAGAAGCCTTCAAGGTGCCCGTCGGCCAGCGCACAGAGGATGGCCCCCACCACAACCGTGGTTTTGGGGTCGGTAATGCGGCCCTGAGCGTCGGCAAAGGGATACCAAGAGCCTGCGTGATAGCGCCGCATGGGAATGATCCTGTCTGGCGGCACGGGCAGCTTGGCAAGCACTGTGGCGATAACGCCGTTCCACGAACTGGGCCGCCCGGTGAGCAGCAGCACGTCGCAATCGTACATGTGCACCACTTCGCACAGGGCGGAAAGCGTTGAGCCAAGCGTGCTGCGGATTGTTTCTTCCACTGCGGCCTGATTGACGCTGATGGGCACATCAAGAATGTTAAAGCTCTGGATGAAGGATGCGGAACGCCGCACCATTGCCCTTACTTCCCGCAGGGTAGCAGGCTGAGGGCGTGGCGCGAGTGCTGCCGGGCTGAACCGGGGCGAATCCGCTGTGGGTACGGAGTCCGCCGCAGTGTCTGCCGCAGCATCAGCCGTTTCGACACTGCCCACTGGGTCAGGCTCAAAAAAGTCGCCCAGCGTGCAGTTAAAGACGCTGCCGCGCAGGTCTGGATTTTCGCAGGTTGCCAGCAGCCCCAGGGCAACGGGCACGGCAATCTGCCGCACCAGCCGCACCCTTGTGTTGCGGTCTTCCTGCGACATGCCGATGGAGTCGCGCCCAAAAAGCTGCCCCAGAAGCGACCTCGGCTCTGCAAGCCCCTCGCGGGCCAGCGCCTGACCAATGGCCGGGATCACATGGTTGGCCACAACCTCGCGCAGCACTTCATCGCCCGCAATGTTGAAGCCGTCCCTGAATTCCGTATGCGGCTTGATACGCGCGGTGTCGCCCTCGCCGCTGGAAAGCTCGAAGGTGGTGATGGAAAGGTCGGTTGTGCCGCCGCCAATATCAATGGAAGCCATGCGGATGCACGGATGGTTGCCGCAGGCCTCGCGCGGCTTGCCCATGAGGCGGAACAGATGGTGCGCGTCGCCGTGTTGCTTGACCGCAAGCTCGTTGTAGAGCAGCACAAGCTGCGAGCAACTGGCTTCGTCCCAGTCGCAGCGCACCTGCGGGCTTTGGCGGTAATCGCCCGTAAGGCTGCGGGTTTGCAGGCGGGGTGTATACCACTGGCTCCAGCCCAGTGCATCCCACACCACACGCACGGCCCACGTGACCCAGCGGCGGAAAATACGCTTCTCCGCAACGGGCATGGCCGTAGGCACCGTAAAAATGAGCCTTCTGAGCCTGCGGGGCAGGTTGGGCAGTTCACGGCGGGCGCGGGTGGCAGGCGAATTGATGGTCACAAGGGCCTGGGTCAGAATTTCGCCCAGCATGAAGAGCATGAGCGACGAACGCGTAAACAGCGATTCAAAAATCGGCTCAGGCTGTTGCTTTTGCAGGGCGGGACTTTTTTTGAACATGGGGTCGTCAAAGCACGAAAGCGGCGTGCCCTGCGGGTTCAACTGGCGCGGAAACAGCCCACGGCTGACCATGGGTTCTGACTTGCCGCCAGTGTTGTAGCGCCAGCTCTGTTGCCAGGGGCGTTCGTCCCACAGGTAGCGCTTGGGGCTGGACATGCCTGTCGTGCCCTCGGCGCACACGGCCTGCGTGGCAAGGCGGGCGGCTTCCGGCCCGATGCGCACGGCAGAAGGCCAGGCAAAGGCTGGCGTCTGGCGGCCCGAACGGCGCGAAAGCGCATCGTTGCCAAAGGCCGCATCCACAAACTCCACACGCGTTTCAAAGGGGTCGGAATAGATGTGCTCCGGCTGGCTCAGATCGCGCAGTTCAAGCAGGTAACTGTCGTTAAGGTTGGTGATGCGCTGGGGCAGGGTTTCCACCAGAATGCCCGTGGTGCGCGAATTGCCGATATCCAGCACCAGATCCACATCCACAGGGGTGTCGCGGTCAGGATTGATGACCTGTGCCGCCAGATCGTTGAGCGCAAGGCGCACCACGTCAAGCCAGGTGAGGTAGGAGGCCAGATGCTCCAGCACGTAGGGGTAGCCATCGTGCCATGCGCCGCGCCCACGGTGCTGCGACTGCTTCCACGCATCGTAGAGGCCGTTGAGCCATTCATCCACCCAGGCCGCGTTGAGAAACCACGAATTGTCGCGCACAAGGTGGGCCAGCATGAAATGCCCGTGGGCCGTCACATCCTGCGATGAAAGCGCATGGTAGTGCTCGCCCTGAGCGGGGCGGTCTTCCACATTAGTGTCAAACATGAGCACAACGCGGAGCTGGCCAGGGTGCCTTTCTGACCGCATAACCCGCGCCCTCGCCCAGTTGGAGGGGCCGCATTCAAAACGCTTGCCGCCGTCCGGCCAGGGCTGGTCGAGCGTGCGTAAAAAGGGAATGGGCAGCCAGTGGCCTTCCCAGGCATCCAGCGCGCGGCGAGCCTCAATGCTGTAGTCCTCATCGCAGGGCAGGCCGCTCAACTGGTCGATAAAGCCGTTTTCCGTTTCTGTCAGGCAGCGCAGATAGTGGGTATAGCGCGTCTGCTCATCAGATTCTTTCTTTTTTTCTTCGCGAAAATACCGCCGCAGTCTTTTAACGGCATCTTCGGGCATGGAGAAATCAAGAAATTGCGGGCAGCCGCCGGGAATAATGCTGACCGGCGAAAGGTAACGGGGTATGACATCCATCATTATTTCCTTTTGAAACGGGCATCCCACTTGAGATTGGCCCCGCCAAGCTCTCTGCCCTTGCACTGGGTGGTGTTTTCCTGTCCGGTACATTCAACCTTTTGCGGAACATAGGTGCCGCCACGCGGGCAACGGGCCTGACTGGAATCAAACTGCAACTGGTTGCCCTGAAAGCGCGCCGAGGCCGAGCCGCTGCACACCTGACCATTACGCTCGCGCACAAGGCGGCGGCCCTTGCCGCTCTTGTCAAAGCAGTATTCTGCAATGATCGGTTCATTGGAGGGGTGCGAATACAGGCCGGTTTCGCTTGTCCAGCAGCCCTCAAGGAAGCTCAGGTCGTTCTTTTTGGCCGCGTTTTCAGGAATGGCAAGGTTGTCATTCTTCTTGGGCGCGGGTTTGGGCGGTTCCTGCGGCTTGGGTTCTTCCTTGGGCAGGGGCTTGGGTTCCTGTTTGGGTTCAGGCTTTGGCTTGGGCTTGGGGGCTTCCGCCACCTTGGGCGGCTCCACAGGCGTTTCGCCAAGGAAGGGTTCCACCACTTCCGGGTCGGGCTTGGGTTCTTCCTTCTTTTCCTCAACCTTGGGAGGCGTTGGCGTAACCGGCGGCGTAACAGGCTTGCACAGGGCCGCGCGCTCCTGCAACTGACGCCACAGGAGGGCAAGCTGATCTTCGTTGGCGGCGGCTTTCTGCTTTTCGGCCTCCAGAGCGCTGCGGTCAACGGGCATGCAGCCCGAAGGCAGAGGAGAAGGCAAAAGCCCCAGCGCCGCGCCCAAAAGCCAGAGCAGGAGCAGCAAGAGCAGGAGTGGCAACAGCCACGGCAGGCACCCGCTGCGCGGCGGCACAGCCACGGGAACAGCGGCTACAGGCGCGGGCGGCGGGGGAGGTGGCAGCACGCCGCCAAGCCGGGTGAGGTCCTGCGGTTGCGCGCCCACGCTGCCGGGGGCAAAACCCCAGTTAATGAGAACAGGGCGGCCATCCACAGACCAGATGTCTTCATCTGCCGGGTGTTGCAGGGCAAGCCGGAGCAACTGGCCCGAAAGGGCCTGCCGCGCCTGCGCGTCTGCTGTGAGGTCGCTGGACAACCCGGCAATATCAGAGGCCAAGGTGCCCGCACGGGCGCGCAGGGCCTGAGCATCCTGCTCCGAAAGTTCCGCAAGCGGAACCGCCGGGCCGTTGCCTTCGGCATACCAGTCAACGCTGTTGCCTTCGGCATTGTGCTGCGGTTCGGCAAGCAGGGCGGCATGATCCGGCCCAAGCTTTTGCAGCAGGATGGATTTCAACTGCTCATAGCAGTCGGTGGCAAAGATGCCCTGGCTGGCAAGCGCGCGCATCTGACCGCGCAGACTGACCGCAATGCGGGTACTCATGGCTTGCCTCCGGCTGATTCACTGCTCTGGGCCATGGTGACGGGAACGCCCACCGAACGCAAAAATGCTGCCAGGCTCGTGCTGACAATGGCCAGGCTGGACTGCCTGTAGGAGGCATCGTCCAGTTTGATAAAGGTGTTGATGCCCACCACATCGCCCTTGTCGTTGACCAGCGGCCCGCCGCTGTTGCCCTGCGAAACTGTGGCCGTGTGCACAATAAGCGGCGGCTTGCGCTCAAGAATGACGCTCACAACGCCCTCGGTGTACACCACTTCGGGTGCGGCGGCTTGATCGCCCTTGAGCAGGGCCGCAAATTTGGGATCGTCAGTGGTTACGGCGCCGGGGAAGCCCCAGGCGCTCACGCGTTCGGTACGGCTCACGCCCGGCGCGAACTTGAGCGGCACAACACCCGATGCGCCGTTAACGCCAAGTACAGCAAAGTCCTGCCCGTCATCGTGGGTTACCTGGCGCACAGTTGCCTCATAAGGTCTGCCCAGGGCTTTGTTCACAACGACCGCCTGCGTGGCGTTACCAACCACATGGGCATTGGTAACCACGTAGCCCGGGGCCACAAAAAAGCCGGAACCCATGGAAAGCCCCTCTTCCCGCATGGCAAGCACAAGCACTGTGCCCTGTTCCATCAACTCGGAAACATTTTTGGGCGTCTGCTGCTGCATGGGCGTGGGCGGCACCTGCGTTTTGGCGTCTGCCGTGGGCGGGAGGGTGGCTGCATCCGCACGGGCAGAATTGGGATTCGCAGCGCCAGAGCCTGAACCCAAAGGAGGCCACATGACGCCCGCAGGCGGGGTGACAAGCCCAAGCCCCTGCTTTACTTCGCAAGGATCCTTGGCAAGCAGGGCGCGCAATTGCTGCATGAATGTTTCAAGCGCCGCGTTGTGCTCGCGCCACTGCTCTGTCTGGGCGGCAACAGCAGTCTTGGAGGCCTCGGCCTGCTGCCATTCTTTCCAGAACAGCCATGCGGCCAGCAGCAAAAGCCCCAGAAACAGCAGCACGCCCCAGAAAAGAGGGCGGCGATACCAGGGCAGGACAACCGCGCCAGCAGGCGCGACACCTTCAGGAGCGGCGCTCGGCGGTGTTTCAGGCGGTACAGGGTGTTGGCTTTCGTTCATCTATGGCTCCGCGCGGTATATGCGGCGCAGTAAAAAAGCCGCGCAACCGCCACTGGAGTAGCGGCTGCGCGGCAGCAGAGTTATCCCAGCAGGTTATTGACGGTTTCTTCGTAGCTGGACATGCGCGCGTTCACATCGCGGCGCGTGGTTTCAAGATCTTCACGCGAAGATTTCCACTCCGCGGCCTGCGCGGCAACGTTGTTCTGCTCCGGCGTGCGCGAGGCGCTGGCCGCAGGTGTGCTCTTGGGCTGCGTAGCTGCGCCCTTTTTGAACTTGGTAGCGCCAGAACTGGAAGACGAAGTCGCAGCAGTGGTGGGCTGCGCCGAAGTGTAAGGTTCGGCCAGGGCCTGCTGATACTCGCCGTCCTTCTTGGCCATGGTGGTGGCGGTATCATTCAGGATAAACGAGGTTTCCTCAAGGCCGCTGCGGATTTCATTATACCTGTCCTGAAATTCCATGCGGGTGATCTGCCCGGCCTTGAACTGCCCGGCGGCAAGCTTGAACTGTTCGTCATAGCACTTGGCCGCAACCTTGGCTGCTGCGGTGGAGCGGTTCATGCTGGCAGCCTCGCTGCCAAGCTGCTGGCTGTACTGGTGCAGATATGCGGCATCGCGATCCTGAGCTTTGGACTTGCCGTAGACGTTGCCCGCCACAGCGCCCGCAGCGCCGCCCGCAACAGCGCCAGCCACAGCGCCGCTGGCCTTGCCTGTGGCAAGACCGCCAATAAGCGCGCCAAGCAGAGCGCCGCCAACAGCGCCAGCGGCAGTGCTTTTACCCGTGCTGTTTTCGTCCTGCCGCAACTGGTTAACAGGCTGATAGCACTGCGGATAATAATTGACCTTGGTTTTCTGGTCGCCATATTTGCTGGTGCAGCCCGAGATCAACAATCCTGCAGCAAGAAAAAGGCACAAGGGTATGCTGGCAAGCCTTTGCATAAAAACCGTCTCCTCAATAAGGGTTGAGTCTACGAGCGCCACGGCATGTCTGCCCAGAGCTCCCGGCAATCCGCACAGAATAATGGAGCGGATAGGACTGTTCACTCGCGATAATGCACCCTGAACATTTTGAATTTACTTCAAAGCGCTGTGGCTCGGCAAGCCCTATTGCTCCGCTGGAGCATCAAGCATGCACAAGATTGTCACACAAATGCGGGTCAGGGCGCAGAACATTTATATTTCCCATTGCTGCGCACACCAGCCGGGCAACAAAAGATGCAAAAAAGCCGCCGATCTTTACGACCGACGGCCCGACTGTGTGTTGCAAACAAGCTCTATGCCTTGATGGAGCGGGAAATGAAGTCAAGAACATCTTCGTACAGCGTGGGCATCGCATAAGGGGTCAACACCCGTGTACGGTTGGAACCGACCATAAGTGAAATGATCACCTGGGCGGTGCTTTTGCTGTCGACCTTCACAATGCTGCCGTCTTCCACGCCCTTGGCGATAACGCGCTCAAGCTCGTTGTGTACCTGCGAAAACATGGAATCCATAATATCGCGGTCGGTCTTGGTTTTCATGTCGCTGTAGGGCGAGCAGCGCACAAGTACCAGCCAGTTGGAGTCCTTGTCGATTGAAAAATCAAGATATGCCTTGCAAAAACGCATAACGCCATCGTAACCACAGGTGGCTTCGGCAGTGGCTGAACGCAGCCTTACGAGAAAGCGTTCTAGAACATCAAGCCCTGAGGCAAGAAACAGCTTTTCCTTGTTGCCATAGTGGTGGGTCAGCAACCCGAGGGCAACACCAGCTTTGTCGGATATTTTTTTGAATGTGGTTTCCACATACCCGCATTCGCCAAAAAGTTCTTTGGCGGCCTGAAGCAACGCTTCTTTCTTGTTTTTGTTCATCACGGCTTTTGCTGGGTTAGAGTGAGGCATAAGGTTTTTCCTTGCGTTGACCCCATTACACATAAAACCCGTAAAGTCAAGGTATGCGTGAGGTTATTGCTTGTTCTCGTGAGCAGAAAGGCAGTAAACTGTTTGCCTGCTCAACGCGGTTTTTTGTAAAAAACCGCACCCCAAAGCGCCTTTGCGGCAAGCTTGCGCCGCCCTAAGGCAAACATTTCAATGCAAAAAACTCAGGGGGTATTATGTCGCTGCCACGGGCAGCGCCCATTACCCCTCTTTGGATTTTCTGGTGCGGCGAAAGGCATTCTGCGCGTAATCGCCCAGGCGCTCCAGTCTGCGGTCAACCATGTCGTACAGGCTGTTTTTCGTAAAGCCGCCCTGTTTCAGTCTGCGACCGATTGAAAGACCAGTCAAGAGGGCGAGGGCTTCTTCTATGCGCCGCACAGGATAAATGGAGAACTGGCCTTTCTCTACAGCTTCAATAACATTGGGCGCGAGCATGAGGTGATCCACATTGTCAAAGGGCATGATAACCCCTTGCGTGCCCGTGAGGCCCTGGCTGGCGCAAACATTATAAAAGCCCTCGATCTTGCAGGTAACGCCGCCAACGGCCATGATCTGCCCCGTCTGGCTCACGGCCCCGGTAAAGGCCAGATCAAGACGCACCGGCACATCGGCAAGAGCCGAGAGCAAGGCGGCCAGTTCCGCGCCAGAGGCGCTGTCACCCTCAATACCTGCGTAGCTCTGCTCAAAGTAGAGCGAGCCGGAGAGCACCAGGGGCTTTTTGCGCGCAAAAAGATCCGTGAGGTAGCTCTTCAGGATCATCATGGCCTTGGTGTGGATGGGGCCACCCAGCTCGGCCTCGCGTTCAAGGTCGATGATGCCCTCGTGCCCCACGCCCACAGTACATGAAATCCTGTGCGGCAGACCGAATTCAAAGTCGCCGTGCCACGTGACGGAAAGACCGTTAACCTGACCAATGGCCTGACCCGAGGTCTGCACCTTGATCATGTTGCGGTCGTATTCTTCCATATAAATCTCTTCCACCAGGTTGGCCCGGTAGATGCGCGCAGCGTGAGCTTCTTCCAGCACTGGCGCGGTGACCACATCCTGCTTGCGCATGCGTGTCAGGGCCGAAGCCTCGATCATGAGCTCACGCAGTTCGGGAAAGCGCAACGAAAGGCGGCGTTGGTCTTCGCAGATGTGCGACCCAAGGTCGATGAGCCACGCCAGAGCCGTGCGGTCAAAACAGGGGAGTTCTGTTTCCTTGATGATGGTGGCAATGTGCCCGAGGTAGGCGCGCACATTGGCGGCATTGCGCTCTGTGGTGTCGGCCATATGGGCCTTGATGCGGAAGAGCTTGGAGAACCTGTCGTCATTGACAAGCAGCCCCTCGTACAGTTCTTCGTCGCCGATCAGCACCACCTTGAGGTTCAGGGGCAGAGGCTCGGGATTGATGCCCTTGGTGCGGATGGGCGTATCCGGGCCTTCGCCGGAATCTTCAATGCGGGCCATATTGGAGCGCAGGGCGCGCAACAGGCCCTCCCATGCATTGGGATGTTGCAGAAGATCCTCAATGTGCAGCACCAGAAAACCACCGTTGGCCTTGTGGATGCTGCCCGCGCGGATAAGGGTGAAATCCGTGACCAGCGCGCCCATTTCAGATTCGCGCTCCACGCAGCCGAGCAGGTTCACGGCTGTGGGGTGGTCTTCCACAATGATGGGGGCGCCATCAAGGCCGCTGTTGTCCACCAGCAGGTTGACCTCGTAGCGGTAGAGCACAGCCTCCACCGGCGCGCCGTGCGGGTCGCCCATAGGGCCGCCGTCCCTCTGCAGAAAGGCATCGGTATTTTTAAGGATGTCTTCGCGCAGGGCCGTAAAGTAGGCATCCAGCCCCTTGACCGGGCAGGCCTTGAGCATGCGCTGCTCAATGGGGTTGAAAAAGGTGGTCAGCACCTGGGTCATGGCTTCGCGTTCCAGACCGCGTTCGTCGTCCTGAAAGCTTTCTTCAGCCTTGTTCAGTTGCCGCATGTAGCCCGACATGGCCTGCACAAGGTTGTCGCCCCGGCTTTTGAGGCTGAGGCGCAGGGTTGTGTCCAGCCTGTCGAACTCTTCCTCGCTCAGGCGCTTGCCTTCCACCAGCGGATACAGGGTCAGACCGCCGCTTTCGTCCATATCAAGGTTGAATCCCTTGTCTACGGCAACGGAATTCATCTTGCGCAGCAGGCCCATGCGGGCGTTCTGGAAGTTGTCCACAATCTTGGCGCGGCGCTTTACGTAGGTGCTGGCCTCAAAACGGCGCGGCAGCTCATCGCGGATATGCTCGATCAGCTCCTTAAAGTTCTGCTTTAACTTCTTGCCCATGCCTGTGGGCAGGGCAAAAAGGCAGGGCCGGTCAGGATCGGCAAAATTATGCACGTATACCAGATCGTCAGGCGTCTGGGCTTTTTTGGCCTGAGGGCCAAGGTAGCTCAGCAGCATGTGGCTGCGGCCAAGATCGGCCTCGCCAGACAGGTAGATGTTGTAGCCCTGATTTTTGATTTGCAGGGCAAGGTCCAGCGCCTGCATGGCACGGGGCTGGAATGGATTCTGGCGACCGTTGCGCGGCAGCGGAATGTCCTTGCTCGTTTCCCAGGGAATACGGGCGGGATCTAACGTGGCGTGCAGGCGTGACGCGGGCAGGGGAGCGATAGTTGGCATAGGAAATCGTTATTGTTGGTAAAGTTTTTCCAGGATGGCGCGGCCGCCTCTGGCAAGAAGTTTTTCAGCAAGTTCAAGCCCAATCTGGCGGGCCTTGGAGGTCTGACCCCGTTGCGCCTCGCGCAGAATCAGGCTGCCATCAATCTCGGCCACCAGGCCTTCGAGTACGAAGGTCTCGTCATCCTCAAGGCGGGCATGCCCGGCAATGGGCACCTGACACCCGCCCTCAAGCCCGGCAAGAAAGCCCCGTTCGGCTTCTACGCATACGCGGGTGGGGGTGTCTTCAATCTCTGCAAGCAGGGCAAAAAGATCGTAATCGTCTTCGCGGCATTCAATGCCAATGGCCCCCTGGCCCACTGCGGGCAGAAATGTCTGCGGATCAAGGGCGTGCATGTAGGGTGCGCTCAAGCCCAGGCGGTTCATGCCTGCGGATGCAAGAATAATGGCATCGTACACGCCTTCACGCAGTTTGCGCAGGCGCGTGTCCACATTGCCGCGCAGGCTTTCAATGCGCAGATCGGGGCGCAGGGCCAGCAACTGGGCCTGACGCCGCAGGCTGCTGGTGCCAACGCATGCGCCCTGGGGCAGGGCCGCAAGGTCGGCATACTTGCACGAAAGCATGCAGTCAGTGGGCGCTTCACGTTTGGGAATGCAACCCAGTATGAGCCCGTCGGGCAATTCCATGGGCACGTCCTTGATGCTGTGCACGGCAAGGTCGGCCCGGTTATCAAGCAGGGCTTCTTCAATTTCTTTTACAAAAAGGCCCTTGCCGCCCACCTGGGCCAGGGGAACATCCTGAATGATGTCGCCCTTGGTCTTGATGATTACAAGATCAACGGCCAGTTCCGGGTCAAGCGACAGCAAGCGGCTTTTGACGTGTTCTGCCTGCCAGAGGGCCAACTGACTGCCACGGGTAGCGATAACTAGGGATTTACGCATGCCTGCCGCCTAATGTCCGCAGCTCGCGCAGTTGCCGCCAGAACAACCGGCGCAGCCGCCGCCACCGCCGGTTGAAGCAGCGTAATCGCCGCCTTCTGCGCCGTTTCTGCGACGCGCGCAGCAGGACATGAGCTTCTGGGTTTCGTTGGAGCCGCAATACGGGCAAGTGGGCGGGGTTTCGTCAAACACCAGTTCTTCAAAATCCCGACCGCATTTCTGGCAAGAATACTCGTAGATGGGCATGGTCAAACCTCGGTTGTGTGTCGCCCTTGCAAATAGGGGGTCAGTGCGACAGCATTTTCAAAAAGATAATAATCCGTCAGCCGGCAAAATAGGTGCCCGGCTGCAAGGTGCAGTTCCTGAACAAGCGAGGGTTCAGCCTGCGGCGTTTCAAGAACCATGTCGCTGTATCGGGCCATTTCGCCGCCGTGCCCGCACAGGCACACCGTAAACTGCCCTCCGCGACGTGCCGCCTCAAGGGCGGCGATGATATTGGCGCTGCTGCCGGTGGAAAAAATCGCCACCAGCATGTCGCCTGGCCGCCCCAGAGCTTCAATCTGACGCGAAAATATCTGGCTGAAATCAAGGTCGCTGCCAATGGCCGTAAGCGAAGTTGCATCGGCAGACAGCGCCAGAGCGGGCAGGGCGGGCCTGTCCATAATAAACCTGTTCACAAATTCGGCTGCCATGTGCTGAGCCAGTGCAGCGCTGCCGCCATTGCCGCAGAGCAGTATTTTGCCGCCGCCCGCAAGGCACGTGGCCGCGCGCAAGGCCGCCTGACGAAGAAAATCTGCCTGCGAACGAAAAAAATCTTCGCGCAGGCGCGCGCCTTCGCTGGCATGCTGTTCAATAATATCAAGGGCTGTATCGTGCATGGCGCTCACAATTGCCGAAACGTGACATGGAAGCCTTCTTATTTAAGGCAAAGCCCTGCAACTGACAAGCGCCCTCAGGCTTGCGGTAACAGACTTGATAACGTAACTTGCGCAGGTATGCAAAACGCAACAAGCCGACACATACTTCTGGTTTACAAGGCCCGGCACGAAAGAGCTGCGGCTCTTGCCCAAGAAGCCGCCCAGTGGCTGCGCCAAAAAGGGCACAACGTTGCAGGTGTGATCTGCGCTGGCACGGACACACCGGCCTACGCAACTACTCCCCTTGACTTTGTGGTTGTTTTTGGCGGCGACGGCACAATGCTTGGCGTGGCCCGCCGCCTTGTGGGGCGCAACGTGCCTGTGCTGGGCATCAATTTTGGCCGGATCGGTTTTTTGACCGATGCCCAGCCGGAGCAGTGGCGCGAAAAACTCGAAGAATCCCTCACCGACATGGAACCCGTGCGCTCCTGTATGGCCTTGCAGTGGACGCTCAACCGCAAGGGCCAGCAGATTGCCAGCGGCTGCGCGGTCAACGATGTTGTCCTGAGCCGGGGGTCTTTGTCGCGGCTTGTTCTGTTTGATGTCTATATTGCTGGCGAGCGCCTTGGCTCATTACGCGGCGATGGAATGATCATTGCCACGCCCGTGGGCAGCTCCGGCTACAGTGTTTCCGCTGGCGGCTCGCTGCTGCATCCTTCTATGGAAGCCGTGGCTGTTACGCCCATCTGTCCTTTCCTCAATACTATTTCGCCCATGGTGTTCCCCGGCGATACCGAGTGCCGGTTCCAGATTTTGCAGGGTTCCACAGATTGCTACCTTACTGTCGATGGGCAGGAAGGGCAACAGCTGGAGCTGGGCGACACCGTGACCGTGAACGGTTTGCCCGATGCTGTGCATTTTCTTGGCAAAGGAACAACTTTCTTTGAGCGTTTGCGTTCGCGCGGCTTTGCCCTGCAAGGCACTGAATGCATCAGGTGCGGGGAAAACGCATGAGCAACGCGATTTCTGTGGATTCTGTTCGCGAGTTTCATTTTGGGGAGAGTGTCCGCTTTGACGCATGGCTTTACAGCATGCTGATGGACAACAACATCGCCTACGGCATGAACCCCGACATTGTGGCCAGCCAGGAACAGATGGCCTTTATGGTCAGCCTTGCGCGCGATCAGGTGTATTTGCCCTGTTCTGACGACACGTTCAAACTGTTGTGCCAGCAGACCGCTCCCGAAGAACTTCGCCGCCAGTATAACCGCTCCTGGCGCATCATCATGCGCCTCGTGCGCTCCTTCACGCCCGAGGGACAGAAACGCAGGCGCATTTTGCAGTTCTGCCGGTTCCGCTTCAAGCAGTATGTTGCCCAGCATACCCTGATTCCTTCGCGGCTTGTCAAGCGAATGACCGATCTTGTGCTTGCCCAGGGCAACCAGCTGGACGACCCCTGGAGGCGGCTGCGCAGGGTTTCCACCAAACGTCAGCTTGAAATGCTGGATGAAGCCCCGGTGCGCGAGAATCTTGCCGCCGTGCCTGCGGATGCCGTGGCGGCCAATTCCATAGCCTCTGTCAGGCGCATGCTCAACTACGTGGAACTTTCGCGTCTGCTGTGCCTTTCGGCCATGTCGCGCCCGTGGGTGGAGACGCCGCCAGACGCGGAAACAGTGCGTCAGGCCATGGAGGCCGCGCGCGAAACCTGCGCCCACTTGCGGCACTATTTTGAGGCCAGCGCGGTCAGATCCGGCACGGTGCTCTTTTTGTGCGACGCAGACGGCGGCGTTGTGTTTGATCTGGCTGTTGCCAACAGCCTCATCCGCATGGGGCATAAGGTCATTTTTGCGGTCAAATCAGGCTTTTTCTTTTATTCGCCCACATTGGAAGACATGGAGATTGACCCCTCCATCCGGCAGATGATCGGCGGCGGCACAGTGCAGCACGAGCCGCGCATGAGCAAGAACGAACTGTTGCGCCACCTGCGCGAATACCGCCTCATGGTTATTGGCGATGGAACGCGGGAGCGGCTCAATCTGTACAGGGTCTCGGTGACATTCTCCCGCGCGTGGAAGGAAGCCGACCTTATTCTGGGCAAGGGCTGGCGCGTGGCCGATGTGCTCATGGGCAGCAGCCACCAGTATACGCGGGATGTGGTCTGCTACTGGCAGGATGATCAGGGCTTTCACATCAAACTGCGCCAGCATGCCGAGAGCGCCCATAAATTCAGCGAGAACGACATTGCCGCCCAGTCGGCAAACATCATCGCAGGCATGCGCGAGGCCCGCATGCAGGGCCGCACGGTCATGTTCTACAGCTGCGTGATCGGCAGCATCCCCGGCGAGACTGGTACCGCTATCGAGATCGTGCGCGCATTTGTAGACAATCTGCGTAAAAAAATGGATAATATCCTGATAATTAATCCTGCCGAGCATTTTATTGAAGGCATGGACGGCGACGACCTCATGTATATGTGGGAGCAGGTGCAGCGCAGCGGCTTTATTGATGTGTGGCGGTTTCAGACCGTTGAAGACATTGAGGAAAGCTTTGCCCTGCTTGGTCGCAAGGTGCCGCCGCAGTGGTCGGGCAAGGATTCCACCTTTTCCACCGGCTGCACCAAGGAAATGCGTATCGCGCTGGACGTGCAGGCCAAAAACAGGGAAATGCAGATCATCGGCCCCGACCCTCGGCGTTTTTTCCGCAGGGGAGAGTACGGTGTGGGCAAATATTTCGACGCCAGCATCCCCCATTGATGCTTTTGCGTCAAAAAAGGCGGCGCAAGCTGCCGGATGCCAGGTTTAGCGGGCGCTTATGCGCAAAGCGGCGCTTTTGCCGCGCAACTACGGGGTGAACCCCGCTGAGGGAGTAATCTGATCTATGGCCGCCTATGAAGCCGTGATTGGCCTTGAAGTGCATGTGCAACTTGCCACGGCCTCCAAACTGTTCTGTTCCTGCCCCACGACTTTTGGGCAGCCTGCCAACGCCAATGTTTGCGAGGTGTGCTCCGGCATGCCCGGCGCTTTGCCCGTGCCCAACCGTCAGGCTGTTCACTTTGCCGCTCTGGTTGGCCTCGCCACCAATTGCGCCATAAATACCCGTTCCATTTTTGCCCGAAAAAACTATTTTTATCCTGATCTGCCCTCCGGGTATCAGATTTCGCAGTTTGAGCTGCCCATCTGCGAACACGGGCATCTTGAAGTGGACGTGGAAGGGCGGCGCAAGCGCGTGGGCATTACACGCATCCATATGGAAAACGATGCTGGCAAGAATATTCACGCCCAGGGCGAAAACCTGAGCTATGTGGACCTCAACCGCGCGGGCACGCCCCTGGTGGAAATAGTTTCCGAGCCGGACATGCGTTCCGCCGCCGAGGCTGTGGCCTACCTCAAGGCCCTGCACAACATTGTGACCTATCTTGGCGTGTGCGACGGCAACATGGAAGAGGGCAGCTTCAGGTGCGACGCCAACGTCTCGTTGCGCCCTGTGGGAACCGAACCCTTCGGCACCCGCACCGAGCTGAAAAACCTCAACTCCTTCCGCAATGTGCAGCGCGCCATTGAATATGAAATTTCCCGCCAGCAGGATGTGCTGGACGATGGCGACAAGGTCGTGCAGGAAACCCGCCTGTACGATGCCGTCAAGAACTCCACTGCCTCCATGCGCAGCAAGGAAGAAGCGCACGATTACCGCTACTTCCCCGATCCGGACATTCTGCCCGTGGATATTACGGAAGAAGAAATGATCCGCTGGCGCGCTGAAATGCCGGAGCTGCCCCATGTTCGCATGGCCCGTTTTGTGGCTATGGCGGGTCTGCCCGAAGCCGAGGCGGAAGTGCTGGTGCAGAGCAAGGGACTGGCCGACTTTTTTGAAGCTGCCGCCGCCAAGGCCGACCCCAAGAAGGTTGCCAACTTTGTGCTTGGGTCGCTGCTGCGCGAATGCAACGCCCGTGGGCTTTCCGCCGCTGACCCCTCCGCCTGGGCCATGAAGCCCGAGGCACTGGCCGAACTGGTACGGCTGGTTGACGGCGGCACCATCAGCGCCAAGATCGCCAACGATATTTTTGGCGACATCTTTGAGCAGGGCGTCATGCCTGAAGCCTACGTGAAGGAAAAAGGCCTTGCGCAGATTTCCGACACCTCAGCGCTCGAAGCCGCCGTGGATGCAGTCATTGCGGCCAATCCCGCTGAGGTGGAGGCTTACCGCGGCGGCAAAACCAAGCTGATCAGCTTCTTTGTGGGGCAGATCATGCGCGTCACCAAGGGCAAGGCCAATCCTGCCCTGGTGAACGAACTGCTTGCCAAAAAGCTGTAAGCTCTCGTCAGTAAATAAACGCCCAAGCGGGGATTTCGGTCATGCCGGGGTCCCCCTTTTTTGTGCGGCTTTGAATCTGCTACAACGACATGCAGTCTTTTTAATTGAAATATAAAATCATTTTCAATAGTGTGAGGCAATTCTTTTTTAGTCGAGGCTGTTCATGAAGTTTACCGCTATTGTTTCGCCCCTCGCTTCCTTGGTTTTGCCGGGTAGCGGGCAGATACTCTCGGGCTTTTTCACACATGGCGTGATCTTTTTTGTTCTGTGGCTTGCTTCTGCTCAGACGCTGGTTGCTCTGGGCAGCAGTCTTGATGCGGATGGCAGGCACGCGACTTATTTTGTAGCCCTTGCCTGTGAAGTCCTGCTTCGACTTGGCTCAGCCATCGACGTGGTTTTGCGGCAACGTTCACAGGCCAGATCGCAAAACGCCTGCCAGCGGCGCATGATCTCCAGAGGGTTTGTTTTCAGCGTCCTCGTGCTGGCATTGGTGGCGCTGCCCGCGCTGGAACCCGCCATCAAGGCATATTCCATGAACGGCAACCGTACTCTGCTTCCCCTGATCACACCGGATTCCCGTTTGCTGGTGGACAAACAGGCTTATCAGTCGGCCAAGCCGGAAAAGGTTGATATCATTGTGATTTCCACCAGGCACATTGCAGAAAGGAAGGGGGGAGGGCCACACATAATAAGCCGCGTTGCAGGCATTGCTGGCGAGCGCGTGCGCGTGCCTGTTCCAGCAGGGCAGCAAAATCCGGGATGGGAAGGGCAGGGATACCGAGAATGTTTGGTGGGCGAAGGAAATATCTATCTGTCGAGCATCAACCCTGCGAGTCAGATGGCATTTTTTGCCCCCTTCACCAGTGTTGTCGGTCGGGCGGAATATATTTACTGGCCGCCCTCCCAGGCAGGAAGGATAGCAGGGGTATCGGGCATTGCTGACTGACAAAATCTGAGTTGCTAACTTCCCAATGCGCATAAAGGGGCCGAGAGGCCCCTTTATGCGCTGACGGCATCAGCACCGCATATGCGGAAAAACTAGACGCTCAGGTTCAGGCCCGAAAGCATGGAAAGACTGCTGTCGGAATAACTGCCAAAAGAATTTGTGGCGTTGCCCGAGCCGGACCACCAAGCGGCCATGGATTCCACCTCAATACGCTTACGCAGGTCAGAGGGCGAAACCTGCAATGACTTGCGCGCGTCATCAAGGCCGGAAAGGGCCTGAATCTGGCCGAACTTTTTGACCAGGGCGGGATTGTTGTCAAAAAACTTCTGCACGGCTGCCTTGGTGGCGGCATCGCTGCTTTCAACCACAAGGCTGCCATCGGACTTGGTTTGCAGGGTAAATTTTGCATCGCTGCTTACAGCAAGGCTGCTCATGCCGCTGTTCAGCGTCTGACCGAGTTTGGAATTATCCAGCACTGCCTGAATGGCAGCCTTGTTGGCACTGTCCGTGCTGCTGGCAGCGGTCAGCTTGCCGCTGCTGTCAACAGTCATGGCCACAGAAGTGCTGGGGCTGACGCCAGCAGCGGTAAGGGCCGTGCGCAGATCCTTGCCAATAGTTGTATTGCTCTTAAGCCAGGTCTGCACATTTGCCTGATCTGTGGCATTTGCGCTGGCAGCAGTGAGGGAGCCGTCCGCAGCCAAAGTAAAAGTGACACTTGAAGGATCGGTAACCCCAAGCTTTGACAGGCCATCCTTGACGGCAGTGTTGAATTCATTATTCAACTGCTCGCGATACTTGGTAATCTGGCTGAAAGTAACGCGGCTGCCGCTTTCAAGACCCATAGCGTCCATGGCGTACTTTGTAAGCTCCACCATGCTGGAAAGCTGGCTGGTTATGCTGTTGCCGCTGAGCATCTGGCTCAACGAGCTTGAAGAACTTTTTGAACCCGAAGACGATGAGCTGCCGGAAGTGGAGGTACTCAGCTTCTGGTTCTGCCACTGGTACAGCCCGCTTGTATAGCTGTTTACACCCGATACGTTGCTCATGATGACTCCTCGGCAGTTTTTGCCCGGATTGGGGGCTTGGGGGTGCCGTATTGCTCACTTATGCATATACCAGGCCAGCTATATTTTTATTGTGGTTCTGGCGGGGTCGGCCCACCCATTAAAATATACAGGTTCCGAATCCAGTAATGGACAGCCCAACTGAAATAGGCTAGAGAGCGGCTATGGCAGTACATTCCTCCATGCTTGAGACCGTCGAATTCGACGATCCCGCCTTAGCCAATCAGCTATTTGGCCCTCACAATGCGCATCTTGAGCTGTTGGCCGCAGCCAGCGGAGCCTCCATAGGCAGCCGTGGCGCCAGCATTCTTATTGAAAGCCCAGACATGAACACGCGGCAGGTGCTGTGCAATGTTTTTGTGCAGTTGTACGAGTTGCTGCGCGGCGGATTGTCGCTGAGCCAGCAGGATATCGCCCGCAGTTACGAGATGCTGCGCACGGATCCCGGTCTGGATCTGGAAAAAATTTTCAAGGATGCTGTTTTTGTCAACACCCCGCGCAAAACGGTCACTGCCCGCAATGTTGCCCAGCGCACCTACCTTGACCTGCTGCGGCGCAATGAGCTTGTATTTGCGGTTGGCCCTGCCGGTACTGGCAAAACCTATCTTGCCGTCGCCATGGCGCTGTCCATGTTTCAGCAGCACCGGGTTAAACGCATTGTGCTGACGCGCCCTGCGGTGGAGGCGGGTGAACGCCTTGGCTTTCTGCCCGGCGATCTTGCCGACAAGGTCAATCCTTATCTGCGCCCGCTCTATGACGCCCTGCACGACATGATGCCCCAGCCCAAGGTGGCGTCCATGCTTGAGGTGGGTTCCATAGAAGTTGCGCCCCTGGCCTTCATGCGCGGGCGCACCCTTAACGATGCCTTTATCATTCTTGACGAAGCGCAGAATACCACGCAGGAACAGATGAAGATGTTCCTCACCCGCATGGGCTTTGGCTCGCGCATGGTTGTAACGGGCGACACCACCCAGATCGATCTGCCCATGCAGCCCGGCGGCCAGCGCCCACGTTCGGGCCTTATCCACGCGCTGAATATCCTTGCCAAAGTTCCAACCATCGCAGTGCATCACTTCACCAAGGCCGACGTAGTGCGGCATCCCTTGGTGGGAGCAATCGTAAACGCCTATGATAATGCAGAAAAAAGCGACACGTCCAGCTAGCATCCTCGCACTCTTTCGCATGTTGCGGGCCCGCCACCATTGTGGCCTGGGGCTTTCGGTACTTGTGCTCACCCTGCTTTTCATCAGCCTGCTTGCAGGGGGCAACTTTGAGGCTGTGCCTCGAGTGTACGTTGCCGGGCAAGTAGCGGATTCTGACGTCATTGCCGACCGCGACATCCTTGTTGAAGATGTGCAGGCCACCAAGGCCCGGCGCAAACAGGTGCAGCTTCTGCAACCGCCTGTCTATGATCTGAGTCTTGAACCCTTTATGGGCTTTCAGAACCGTATTGTGGAGATCATGCGCAGCCTGAACAACGGCATTGATTACCATGTCGGGGTCGAAGGCCCGCTGCACAGGCTGGTGGATGAACTGACACCCACCGTTGCTGACGAAATTCTGCCGGAACTCGCCCAGCCCGAAGCGCAGACATATCTGCTCAAGGTGCTGCTGCCCCAGATTCGCGACCATATGGCAGAAGGCCTTGTGGGCGACATACGCTCGGCCAGGGTTGACCGCTCTGGCGTTATAGTGCGCAATCTGGATACAAATACAGAAATATTGCGTCCGGACGTGGTCAATCTGCCCGATGTGCAATCGTATCTGGCGGAAATTTCTGCCCAGATACGGCAGGTTTCCACACTGAACCCGCAGTCGCGGCGCGCCATCAATATTCTGCTTTCCGCAACCATGCCTTCCACGCTGACGCTGAACCGGGAATCTACCCAAAAACGCAGCTCTGCCGTCATGTCCATGGTTGAGCCTGTGTATTATCAGATACAGAAGGGCGAGATCGTGTTGCGCAAGGGCGAGAGGGTCAGCCGCGAGCAGCAGATCAAGCTGCAAACGCTTTATAAATCCGCTTCCGACCCCATGCACTGGGATATAGCAGCTGGCGCCTTTTTGTGCTCGCTGGTGCTTTCCATCGGCTTTTTTGTTGCCCCCAGCGGCAAACCCGGCACTCCCCTGCGCTGCAAGGACATGCTGCTCATTTCCTTGCTTCTGCTGCTTTTCAGCGCCGGGGCAAAGGCTGTGTACGTGCTTGGCATGCGCATCGACAGCCATTCGTTCATCAATACGCTGGCCGTTGGCTACCCTGTGGCAGGGGCAGTGGGGCTGGTCGCCATGGTTTTTGCGGCCCGGCGCTACTGCACAATGGCCCTGTTGATCTCGTTCTTTACCATGCTCATGTTTCAGGCGCAGTTTTCGCTGTTCCTGCTCCATTTTCTCGGCGGCATGCTGGCCACATGGCTTGTGACCAATGCCCAGAATCGACAGGACGTGGTGTGGAGCATAGTGCCGCTGACCATCGGACAATCCATCATCTGGCTTGGCGCAACCCTGCTGGCCCAAAGCGCCCCCGGCGTCATGCCCACGCAGTTGCTGGCCGTGTTTATCAACAGCGTGCTTTCGCTCATTCTGCTCTTTGCCGTGAGTCCTGTGCTTGAAATCAGCTTTGGGTACAGTACCCGCTTCCGCCTCATGGAATTGATGAGCCTTGAGCAACCCCTCATGCAGGAGCTTATGGTAACAGTGCCCGGCACCTACCATCACTCCCTTGTGGTCGCCAACATGGTTGAAGCCGGGGCCAAGGCCATCGGCGCCAACAGCCTGTTGTGCAAGGTGGCGGCACTGTATCATGACGTGGGCAAGCTCTCGTATCCCGAATATTTCATCGAAAACCAGTTTGGCGGGCCCAACAAGCACGACAAGCTGGCCCCGTCCATGAGTGCGCTCATCCTGCTTTCGCATGTCAAAAAAGGCACGGAACTGGCCGAGCGGTATAAGCTCGGGCAGGATATTGCCGACATTATCAGTCAGCACCACGGCACAAGGCTCATACGCTTTTTCTACCAGAAGGCCCTGAACCAGGGCGAAAAACCGCGTGAATCTGATTTCAGCTATGTGGGGCCGCGCCCGCAAACCAAGGAAGCCGCCATCCTCATGCTGGCCGACTCCGTTGAGGCATCCAGCCGCACGCTCAACGATCCTACGCCCGCGCGCATCAAGTCGCACATTGACACCATCATCAAGGGCATCTTCTCGGAAGGGCAGCTGGACGAATCGGAGCTGACCTTTAAGGATCTGCACTTCCTGAGCGAAAACTTCCAGCGCATTCTGACGGGTATTTTCCATCAGCGCATTGCCTATCCTGACGCCAGAATCAATGATGCCACCCGGGCTGAAAACAAGCCCAACGGCAAAAACGGCTCTGCCCCTGCAACGCATGGCGCAACGGCCCTTACCCCCACGGGGCATGGCAAACCGTGCGGCGACAAGCCTTGTAACGGAGACAAACCCGCTGCGGCGCAATCGCCCGAAGTCAAAGCCCTGACGAACCAGCCGGAGAGCGCCAGACAGGCTGGCATACCAGCCATCCCTGAAGAAAAGGGGCAGGCATAGGAATCATGGGCGCAGTCAGGGACAGGCAACCACAGGCAACCGTGCGCATTTTTTGCCGCTATCCGGCCACAGCATGGATTCTGCCGCTTGACCGCAGACAGCAGCGCGCTGCTCTTTCGGCCATGCTTGCCGCCGCAGAGCAGGCCAGCGTGCCTGTTGTGCCCCCGGCTGTGGAACTGCATCTGGTCGATGATGCCGCCATGAGCGCAGCCAACAGGCGCAGCATGGGCTGTCAGGGCCCTACCAATGTGCTTTCCTTCCCCGGTGGCTGCGATAGCCCCGGCACTCTTCTGTTTTCACTGGATACGCTGCGCAGGGAATGCCTGCTGTACGGGCAGGAGCCGGGCGAGCACGCGCTACGCCTGCTGGCCCACGGAATGGCCCATCTGTGCGGGCTTGACCACAGCGCGCAGATGGATGCGGTGAGCGACTATTTCATGGTAGTCGCCGCCGAAGCAGTGGCTTGATGCGCCGAAGTCGCGGCCTGATTGTACAAAATTGGCTAGGCGGCCCGCTTTCTGCTCAGCGCCGCCAGGGCCATGCATTGCATTTCACGCAGCTTGCGGGCTGACTCTGCGCCCCGGTTGTGCCATTCTTCGGGCAGACGCACGGCGTTTATGGCCTTCAGGCCGGGGTAGGCCATGCTGCTCACAGGTGAGTTGCTGTCGGCATCCGCCAGCTTCCAGAAAGGACGCGAAAGCCCGAGCTGGTTGACCCGCCACAGCAGGTCACGGCTCGTGCCGGTGCGCAGGGTGGCAAACATGCCCGCCTTCATGTGTTCTTCCGCAGCGAGCGCCCCAGCCCTGGCATAGACTGCCGGCAGCCGCAGCCTTTTGGCAAGGTTCAGTGCAAGTGGCACGCCGCGAGCTTCGTGCCCATAATGATGGGGCAGCAGTGCAGGGTCTGTGCCAATTTTTCCGAGGTCATGGCATAATGCCATCCACACGGCCATGGCATCGCCCGCGAGTTCGTCCATCAGTCGCAGGCTGTGGCCCAACACGCTGTTGGCATGCCACTTCACGGGGCCTGCCGGAATATAGCGTGCGCGTTCGTGTTCTTCAAACCAGGGCGATAAACAATCCCCCTGTGCCAGAACGCGAAAAAATCGCGCCGGGCGCGGCAAGGCCAGCGCCTTGAGCATTTCCTTGGCCACACGCTCCGCCGGAATGGCCGCCAGCAAAGCCCTGGGCGTGGCGCGCATCTGATCAAAAGCCTCGCGGGCTATGCGCCAGTCGGGCCAGCGGGAGGCAAAGCGCGCCAGACGAAAAATTCTGGTGGGGTCATCCGCAAAGGCAGTGGATGAAGCCGGACGCATCATTTTATCGCGCAGGTCGTCAACCGCCTTGGGATGCATGTACAGCCGCCCCGCGCTGTCGAGCGCAAGGGCATTGATAGTGAGATCCCGCGCTGCAAGGTCAGATTCCAGGGTGCCACCCCGGAGGGGCATGCATTCGCGCCCGTGCCACAGGCAGACATTGACGCTTTTACCCACGCAGACCGCATCTGGATGAGCGGCCAAAAAGTCGCCCATGCTTCCTGAAAAGGAAAAATCCAGCTCCGTGGGCATACGCCCAAGCAAAAGGTCGCGCATTGCGCCGCCGACGAGGTAGAGTTCCATGCCCCCAGTATGTCACAGCCAACCGTTTGAGGGAAGCTCCCCCACTGGCGCTGACAAAAATTTTATTCCGCGTATCTGGCGCTTTGGCAAGGTCGGCTCTTGCCTTGATACCGCTGCAAACCTTGCGGCGCGGGGCTGGCTTGATCCGTGGGACTGTGTTCAGGTTGTCAGCCAGACAGCGGGGCGCGGGCAGTTGCGGCGTCAGTGGCATTCGCCTGCGGGCAACGTGTATGCGGCCCTGCGTCTGCCGCTTGCGCCCCCTTTTGACGGCACGGCGGCGGCCCCGGCAGTAGGTGCCCTGCTGGCCGAAGCGCTGGCAATGGACGGTTGGCAGGTGCGCCTGAAATGGCCCAATGATCTTGTGCTGTGTACGTCAGAAGACGAACCCAGAAAACTGGCAGGCATACTGCTGGAGGAGCGGGGCGGGGTGCTGCTGGCTGGCATTGGCATAAATGTGCACTGGTCGCCACCGGCGGAACAGATGCGAGCGGACGCCGCTCTGGAGGCAACCAGCCTTGCCGCCCAGTATAAATCCGCCACTTTTGCACCTCCAATGGCCGAAGCCTTGTGGCAAACCCTTGTAAAGCGCATGTTTTCAGCTTATATTAACTGCCACTCTTTTCCCGAGGGGTGGAGAGCCCGTGCGGAGTCTCTTTTGCTCTGGCGCGGCGAGAACGTGGAGCTGCGTGACGGTGACCGCATCGTACGCGGCTGGCTGGCGGGCCTAGGAACGTCAGGCGGCCTGTGTCTTAACATCAACGGACGGCTTGAGGAATTCATTTGCGGTAGTCTCCGGCTGAGCCCTGCGCGGGAATGACGCGGGATTATGGTCATTCCGGCATGGTTGGGCCTGGGGGCATCGCCGCCCAATGCGAAGCACTAAGCGTGTTTTCGCCGTCTAACGCCGGTGCGTGGGCAGAAATGCGCCGGTAGAAAAGGGCTGAAAGGCATGGCCAACAAGACATTCTCGGAAGTTCAGGATTTTTTGAAGGGCAAGGTAATACTGGTAGCTAACCGCGGTATTCCGGCCCGTCGCATTTGTCGTTCCATCCGCGAACGTTTTGACGCGGTAGCGGCAATGACTGCGACTGATGTGGACAAAACGGCCCCTGCGGCCTCAACGGCGCAGGAACTGATGCTGCTCGGGACAGACCCCCGCGCGTATCTGGATATTGACCGCATTATCGACAAAGCCAAACAACGTGGCGTAGTCGGCATTCACCCCGGCTGGGGGTTTGCTTCCGAGGACACGCGCTTTCCGCAGCGCTGCAAAGAGGCGGGCATCACCTTTATCGGCGCGACAGCCGAGGCCATGAACCTCTTGGGCAACAAGGTTCAGGCTCGAGAAGTGGCTCGCAAATTGGGCATTCCTGTTGTGCCCGGCTCTGAAGGAGCCGTGGATATTCCTACCGCCCGCCAGCTTATCAACGAGATCGGGCTGCCCATCATGCTCAAGGCAGAAGGGGGCGGCGGCGGTCGCGGTATTTTTGCCATTCATAACGAGGCTGATCTGGAAGACGCCTTTTTCAAGGCTTCCACCATGGCTCAGGCTTCGTTTGGCAATCCGCGCCTGTTTGTGGAAAAGTTCCTTGCCGATGTGCGCCACATTGAGATTCAGGTCATTGCCGACATGTACGGCAACGTGTTCGCCTTTGACGAACGCGATTGCACCGTGCAGCGCAACCACCAGAAACTCATTGAAATCACGCCTTCGCCCTGGCCGGGCATGACCAAGAACCTGCGCGACAGGCTCAAGGATTATTCCCGCCGCCTTGTGCGCGCCGTGGGCTACCATTCCCTTGCCACGGTCGAATTCCTCGTTACGCCTGACGGTACGCCGTACCTTATTGAAGTTAACACCCGTTTGCAGGTTGAACACGGCATCACCGAATGCCGCTACGGCATTGACCTTGTGGAAGAGCAGATCGCCGTGGCCTTTGGCGCGGAACTGCGCTACCGCGAAGAAAGCCAGCGTCCTTCGTACTGGGCCATGCAGGTGCGCATCAACTGCGAAAACCCGCAGGACAACTTCGCCCCCAATTCCGGCCTCATTTCGCGCTATGTGTCGCCCGGCGGCCCCGGCGTGCGCCTTGATTCCAATATCAGCGCAGGCTACGAGTTCCCCGCCAACTACGACTCTGCGGGCGCGCTGCTCATATCTTACGCCACTGACTGGGAAAAGGTGCTTGGCATCACGGAACGCGCCCTGAGCGAATATGTGATCGGCGGCATCAAGACCACCATTCCTTTCTTCCGTCAGGTCATCAAGCACCCCCTGTTCAAGCAGGGCGGCATCAATACCAACTTCATCGCCACGCATCCCGAGCTCATGGTTTACACCGACCTTGCGCCCGAAGGCGAGCGTCTTGCCAAGCTGGTGGCCGAGATTTCGGCCAAGGGCTTCAACCCCTACGTGCAGCTTGGCGAATACCGTTCAAGCTCAACGCCCTGTCTTGGACCCTTTGAGCCTGTGCTGCCGCCCATAAGCACGGCTGCGCGCCGTCAGCCTTCGCCCTATCCGCAGGGCGACCGCATGGCCACGCTGGACTATATCCGTGATTCCGGGCTGGTGCACTTTACCGACACCACAACCCGCGACCTCACGCAGTCCAACTCCGGCAACCGCTTGCGCCTTGCCGAAGACAGGCTCATGGGCCCCTACCTTGACAATGCGGGCTTTTTCTCGCTCGAAAACGGCGGCGGGGCGCACTTCCATGTGGCCATGCTGGCTAACATGACCTACCCCTTCACCGAAGCCAAGGAATGGAACCGCTTTGCGCCCAAAACCCTCAAGCAGCTGCTGGTGCGTTCCACCAACGTGCTTGGGTATACGCCGCAGCCGCGCAACCTCATGCTCAAAACGGGCGAAATGATTTGCGACCACTATCAGGTCGTACGTTGCTTCGACTTTTTGAACCATGTGGAAAACATGCGCCCCATTGCCGAAGTGGTCATGGACCGCAAGGACATTATCTTCCAGCCCGCCATTTCCATGTCATGGGCCAAGGGTTTTGACGTCAAGCACTACCTGGGCGTTACCGAAGCCATGCTCCGCATGGTGGGCGACATCATGGGTGCAAGCCCCAAGGAAGCCTCGCGCCACATCATTCTGGGCCTCAAGGACATGGCCGGCGTTTGCCCGCCGCGCTTCATGGACGAGCTGGTCAAAGCCCTGCGCAAAGCATGGCCCGAACTTGTGCTGCACTACCACAGGCACTATACCGACGGCCTTTTCGTGCCCTCCTGCGGTGCCGCGGCCAAGGCCGGTGCGCACATCATCGACGTGGGTCTCGGCTCTTCGGTGCGTTCTTATGGTCAGGGCGATGTGCTTGCCACCATGGCCTATATTGAAGACGAACTGGGCCTCAAGTGCAACCTTGATAAAAACGCCATCCGCGACGCCAACTTTGTCTGCAAGCAGATCATGCCCTACTACGACCGCTACTGCGCGCCGTACTTCCAGGGCATCGACTATGACGTAACGCGCCACGGCATGCCCGGCGGCGCCACTTCCTCCTCGCAGGAAGGCGCCATGAAGCAGGGGTACATTCACCTGCTGCCTTACATGCTCAAGTTCCTTGAAGGCACCCGCCAGATCGTGCGCTATCACGATGTTACCCCCGGCTCGCAGATCACCTGGAACACGGCGTTTCTGGCCGTTACAGGCGCATGGAAGCGGGGTGGCGAAGACGAAGTGCGCTACCTGCTGGAAGTGCTGGGTCAGATCACCCGCACCCCTGAGAAAGAGCTTACGGACGAAATGCGCCGCGCGCGCCTGAACATCTATCAGGACTGCAACGACGCCTTCCGCAACCTGCTCCAGGGCAAATTCGGCAAACTGCCGCTCGGCTTCCCGGCTGACTGGGTCTATCAGAGCGCTTTCGGCTCTGACTGGAAGAGCGCCATGGCGGCCCGCACAGAGGCTTCGCCCCTTGAATCGCTGGCAGAAGTGAACCTTGCAGCCGAAGAAAAGGCCTGCGCCGAAATTCTGAAGCGCAAGCCCAACGATGAAGAGTTTGTGCTGTACCTTAACCATCCGGCAGACGCGCTCAAGACCATCCAGTTCAAGTCCAAGTTCGGCGATCCCAACAACCTGCCTTTGCACATATGGTTCGAGGGTCTGAAAGTCGGCCAGGATCTGTACTTCAACGACAGCAGCGGCAAGCCCCATCATCTTTTGCTGCTCAGCATCTCCAACCCCAACGATGCGGGCATCTCCATCTGCCGTTATGTGCTCGACTCCGAATTCATGAGCTGCGAGGTTCAGGTTCGGCAGCCTTCGGGCAACGGCGCAAAGAGCACGATTATGGCCGACACTGCCAACAAGTATCATGTGGGCGCGCCCAGCAACGGCGATCTGTGGGTCATGTATGTGCATCCCGGTGATGTGGTCAAGGCGGGCGAAGAGCTCTTTAACGTCTCCATCATGAAGCAGGAAAAGGCCGTTCTGGCCCCCATTGACGGCATGGTGAAACGTGTGCTTAAAACCGCCGATTTCAAAGAAAACAAGCAGATGGTTTCGGTCAGAGAAGGTGAGCTTATTGTGGAGCTGGGGCCTGTGCCGCGCATATGCGGCAACGAGGCCTGCGGTCAGCCCATTCCTATGGATAACATCGCATTCTGCCCCTATTGCGGTGTGCGCGTAAGTTAATTACTACGCTCACTACTGGAATTTGTGGACAGTTCCTTAGTGGCGATATACAATTTCCAAGGTTGTAAAGCTTCTGTTTCCCAAACCGGAGGAAGACATGGCTAAGATTCCCGCCGCCAAACCTGCGCAGAACAAACCCAAGGGCGCAGCGCCCGAGGCAGTTCAGAAAAAACTGGTGCTTGATGGTGCCGAAATTGTGCAGATTGGTCCCGAAGCGGAGTTGCTTGTTGGTGGTAAGAACTACAACACTGCCCTGATCAGTCAGATTCAGGGCATTCAGGCGCCCCATTTTCGCGCCATCTCATCCATTGCCTTTCATCATCTGCTTGATGAAACAAAGGTCAATGGGCGTGTGGTACGCAGCGTGGTGGACCGTGAATACGGGCGCATTGACTGGAACGACCCCGAAATCAACCAGGATCCGGACTTCTTGCAGAAGTTCGTGCGCCAGCTCGGCAAGCAGATTCATCAGGCCGCGCTGGCGGAAGGCGAGCAGACCAATACCAAGCTGCGCACCTTTATCAATAATATAGTCGAAGGTTTCGCCACCTCTCCCGAGGGCATCGACCAGTTGCGCAAGCGCTCGGTCATGGTGCAGGCGGCCATTTTGTCTGTTGAAGTGCCGAACGATGTTGCGGAAGCCGTGCGCGGCGCATACCGCGACATCTGCCGCGAAAATGAAGACGACATGACCCCCGTGGCCGTGCGTTCTTCCGCTGCGGGCGAAGACTCGCGCAAGAAGGCCTTTGCCGGTCTCCAGGATACCTACCTGAACATGGTGGGTGAAGACAAAGTAGTGGAAGCCTACCATTGGGACTGTTCTTCTGCCTACAATCTGCGCTCCATGACCTACCGCCGCGAGGCCATCCTTGACGCGCTGGCCAAGGCCGAAGAAACCGGCGACGAGAGCATTGCTGAAAACGCCAAGCTTGAGTGGGCCATTGAGCACACCTCGCTTTCTGTCTGCATGATGCAGATGATCAACCCCGTGATTTCCGGTACGGCCTTTTCGGCTGATACCGCCACGGGCTGCCGCGGCACAGACCGCCGCGAACTGGTCAGCATTGATGCCAGCTATGGCCTCGGTGAGGCCGTGGTGGGCGGCAAGGTGACGCCTGACAAGCTTTATGTCTTCCAGCGCGATGACGGCGGCGAAGTTGTGATCCGCCAGATGGGCTGCAAGGACATGAAAATCGTCTATGACGAACGTGGCGGCACCCGTGAAGTGGAAGTTTCCGAGCTTGAGGCTCTGCGCTGGGCGCTTTCGCTCAGCCAGGCCGAACGCGTAGCCCAGGGTGTGCGCTCCGTCAGCAAGGCTTACGGCGGCATCATCATGGATACGGAATTCTGCATTGACGCCAACGACAAGCTCTGGTTCGTCCAGGCGCGGCCCGAAACCCGCTGGAACGATGACCTTGAGCTGCACCCCCATACCATCTTCATGCGCCGCCGCGAGGTGGACGCCAAAGCCGCCGCCGAAGCCGAAGTGCTGGTGGAAGGCAATGGCGCTTCACGCGGTGCGGGTCAGGGTACGGTGCGCTTTTTGCGCTCCGCCCTTGAACTGAACAAGATCGCCAAGGGCGATGTGCTTGCCGCCGAACGCACCGACCCGGACATGGTGCCGGGCATGCGTGTGGCATCGGCCATTATGGCCGATGTGGGCGGCGACACGAGCCACGCGGCCATTACTTCGCGCGAGCTTGGCATTGCCGCCATTATTGGCATTCAGCGCCTCGACATCCTGCGTGCGCTCGACGGCGCGGAAGTGACTGTTGACGGCACACGCGGCAAGGTCTATCGCGGCCTTTTGCCCCTGCACCTTGTAGGCGGCGAAATGGATCTCTCCAAGCTGCCCCTTACCAAGACCAAGGTCGGCCTTGTGCTGGCCGATGTGGGTCAGGCGCTGTTCCTCTCCCGTCTGCGTAACTTCCCCCAGTTTGAAGTGGGCCTGCTGCGCGCGGAATTCATGCTTGGCAACATCAGCATCCATCCGCAGGCACTGGAAGCCTTTGACAACGGCGAACTGGAAAATGTGGTGCACAGCAAGCTGAAAGAGCTTGAAAACCGCCTTTCCAAGGTGCTGCGCGAGCAGATGGCTGCCGGTCTGATCGTGTTCAACTTCAACCTGCGTGAATACGTGGGCGAAGTGACCGGCCTTGCCGCAGAAGTTGAAGCCTTTGCCGAAGCGAGCAAGAGCCTGAATGCGGAAGAAGTGCTGATGCAGCACCGCAAAATGCGCGAACTGGATCACAAGGTTGACCAGCACCTCGAAATGGCCTCACGCCGTATTGAAGTGCTCAAGACCTCCAATGATCTGGCCGACCATGTTCGCATCATCATGGGTTACGATGACGCTCTGGCCCTGCTGAATCCGGCTGACCCCGAATCCGCCAAGCGTGTTGCCGAAATCGAAGCCACTGTTGAAGAACATGTGCGCCGCATCAAGGATCTGCCCGCAGTCACCAAGTTGATGGACAACATCAACCATCTGCGTGAAGAAGTGAGCCTGCGCTCCGGCCTGAAAAAGGAAATGGACGACCTGCGCAACCTGACGGACAAAATTCGCGGCATCATCAAGTCCCGCGGCTTCCGTACCGGCAAGGAGCATTACGTTCAGACCCTGGCCCAAAACCTGGCCCTCTTTGCCATGGCCTTCTACGGCAAGCCCATCACGTACCGCACAACCGACTTCAAGAGCAACGAATACCGCAATCTGCTGGGCGGCAGCCTCTTTGAACATACCGAAGACAACCCCATGCTTGGCTATCGCGGCGTTTCCCGTAATATCCATGATTGGGAAATTGAAGCCTTCAAGCTGGCCCGCGGCGTATACGGCGGCTCCAACCTGCGCATGATGCTGCCCTTTGTGCGCACTCTGGAAGAAGCCCGCTCCATGCGCAGCTACCTTGAGCAGGTTCACAAGCTCAAGAGCGGTCAGGACGGCCTGAAGATCATTCTCATGTCCGAGCTGCCTTCCAACGCCATTCTGGCCAAGCAGTTCATCTCCGAGTTTGACGGCTTCTCCATCGGCTCCAACGACATGACCCAGATGGTGCTGGCGACAGACCGCGACAACTCGCGCCTGTCCCACATCTATGACGAGGAAGATCCTGCTGTTGTCTGGGCTATCCTTGTCAGCATATTCACTGGACAGAAGTACGCCAAGAAGGTGGGCTTCTGCGGTCAGGGCGTGTCCAACAGCATCATCCTGCGCGGTCTGGTCGCCATTGCGGGCATAACCTCCGCCTCTGTGGTGCCGGATACCTACTACCAGACCGTGTTCGACATCGCCTCTGTGGAAGGGGAAAACCATTCTGCCGCCGACCTCGGCAAGTGGCTTGCCGCCCAACACCACAAGCGCCTTGCCGATCTGATGGAAAAGACCGGTTACGGTCATATCCTCAAGAAGTACAAGGAACCGCAGGATATTCAGGAATGGTACGAGGGCGAGTTGCAGCGTCGGCACGAACAGTTCCGCGAGCACCTCGACACCCCCAAGGAAGCATTTTACCGCGCTGAATTGCAGAGCTTCCGTTCCACTTTCCACAAGCCCGTGATCTACGCCACCTGGAACTGGAACGAAACGGTTGAGGATGCCCTGCATCACTCCGGCTTCCAGAACTTCGAGGAGCAGGCCAAGGCTCTGGAATACTCCCGCACGGTCAACGACTAGCGCAAGCCGGTCACTGCCGACTGATACACCAAGGCCCGGATCTCAGGATTCGGGCCTTTTCGCATACAGCGGAATGGGTGACGCAATCTCTGGCTTCAAAAACCTTTTTCTGCTTGCAGGAGAATCATATGCGTATGTGGATGTTGCCCCCTGAAGGCATGTGCCGCAAACATTTGCTGGGCGAACATGTGGAACTGCATATGCTTCTTGGCAGCATGCGGCGCGGCAAGAGTATTGAGGGTTTGACCCTCCCCCCGAAAAGTATGCCATTGAAAAGTTAGTGTTCCTGACATAGGAGCACAAGAATGAAACGTAGCAGATTCACCGAAGAACAGATTATTGGAATTTTGCGGCAAGCCGAGGCTGGAGTTCGCGTTGTCGATCTATGCCGTCAGCATGGCATCTCGGATGCGACCTTTTACAAGTGGCGCAGCAAGTTCGGTGGAATGAACATCTCTGACGCAAAGCGATTACGCCAGTTAGAGGAAGAAAACGCACGGCTGAAAAGACTTGTAGGCGAGCAGGCACTTGATATTGTCGTCCTAAAGGACGTGATCTCAAAAAACTTTTGAAGCCCGCAGCCA